>CAMYOP010000047.1:0-7835 GCA_947260045.1 uncultured Desulfobulbaceae bacterium | reverse complement strand
AACTACCTTGTTCATCGCTCACAGATGACAAGGGCATAATATATAAAATTTATAAATACTCCTCTTGTTTCTATAGGACATAAATGTTCTGTAAATGTATTATCCATCAAGTGACTTTCGCTAACTTGTGCACTTCAATATTAGAATGCAGCAAGTTTTTTGTGAAGGTCGCTTGACTAAATTTCCCCTCCTCACCCTCCTTTCTTTTTCCAGAGTTAAAAAAAATCAGTTTTTTCAATTATATTCTTAGGTTCCTTGCTGGTGTCTGCATTTTGTAATCATGACAAATTAGCAATTCACCAAATAGCTTTTTAGATGAATATTCTACACCATTTCTAAGAGTTGGCTTTACTTGTTATGAGTTCAACGAATTGTATTTGACAATTATTCCCAATAAGACTATTTCTTTTTTAGGAAATAGTCTCACTCGCTCCTTTCACTCTGTCAGAAAAAATAATAAAGAACTAGAGTCTTCATAAAGAGTCAGAAAATAAGGACACTCTCTGCTGGTCATTTCCCTAGAAAAAGAAAGTTATCTTAATGAAAAAAGAGAAATCAATGTAACAGGTGCTTTATGAATATCAGTTACATGTTACTAAAACTCAGTTCACAATAAGGAGGAACCATGAGTAAAACCATTGAAAACCTGAAAGCAGCATTTGCTGGAGAATCACAAGCTAGAAATATGTATACCTTTTTTGCCAAAGTTGCCCGTAAAGAAGGATATCATTATATTGCCAAGTTTTTTGAGGAAAGTGCGGCTAACGAACAGCGACATGCCAATGATCATTTTAAGATGCTAAATGGCCTTGGCGATACAGCTGCAAATCTGCGGGAAGCTATTAACGGCGAGAATCATGAAACCACAGAAATGTATCCTGCTTTTGCTAAAGAAGCAGAAGAAGAGGGTAACATGGAGGCCGCTGTTCTGTTTACCCAGATAGGGATGGTTGAAAAACATCACCGTGACCGTTATCAGCGCTGTCTGGACATGATTAATAGCGGAACTGTTTTCAAGCGTGATCAACCCATTCGCTGGAAATGTTCAATATGTGGTTATATGCATGAAGGTGTTGAGCCGCCACCAAAATGCCCAGCTTGCAAACATTCAAAAGAGTATTATGAACCAGCGAATATGGATATTTAATTTTAAAGAAAATTTATCCATTCACTAAATTGCAGCTTTTAGCTGGAGATGCTCCACAATGTCAGAGCATCTCCAGCTAATATCAATAGAGCAGCAGAGCAACTCCATTATTTCCAAAAAGTTTGCCGTGCCGAATTACTCGATTTTTCATGCTTGACAGGCAATAATGATATACACGCTTTGTCCATCTCCGATCTCTCTACAACAAGTTCAGAGTTTTTAATTCCTACTGAAATTAAGCACTGTTAGCAGCAAGAGTGTGTATGGCTAAAAGGTTTCAATCATAATTTTGTTTCTGATCACTGGAATGCCAAGTGTACCTTGGGGGGATAATGACACAAGACATTGACAAGAAAACCATTGAGCAAGCAAAATCCTGTAAGTTTTCTCAAACATGCCTGAAGAAATTTGATAGCTCTTTGTGTTGTGATATTCTTGAAGAGGGTAAAGACTGTCTCATGGTCAAGCCTGTCTCAACTTTCAAATCTGAAAACTGTTCCTTTTGCCAAGAGATAAAAAAAGATAAAAATAATGTTCATATTTGCACCTGTCCCATCAGAATAGAACTCTACAGGCAGCTAGAAAAATAATTCTGCTGAGAGGGAGTTATTTTTGTCCTTTTATAACCAAAAATGAATGGTGTGGCGTAAGATCGGTTGCAAATTTATCGTAATGATGAAGCTCTGTTATGCATTCAATATTTTTAAAGCCAGCTTCTTTAAAGTTTTGAATCCACTGTTCAATGGTTAAAAAGCCATGAAGGGGGCGTGACTTTGGAACAAGGTTCACCTCGTAGTAATTTTCCAGCAGATTAAAAATTATCTCATGAAGCATTGCCCGGTCTTGTGTCGGTCTGATTGTTTCTGCAATGACCAGCATTCCATCCTGGTCCAGGAGCTTGTGGAGTTCCCTCAGGGAGAATTGTAAATCACGGGCAACATGCAGGACATTAACCCCGTAAATAATATCTGCCCTATCGAAGAATAATTTTTGCTCTGCACCAGCCTGGTTAATATCAAACAGAGTGGTCTGATATGCTGGCGGTTGGGCCAGGTCATGTTTTATATTCTGTTTTCCCACTTCCAGAAGTGTATCGGCAATATCTGTAAGAATGATTGTATCTATCTGATTCAGAAGATTATTGTCTTGTAACATTTGGAAAACTTTTATGGTGGCTCCCGATGTTCCACTGCCGATTTCAAGTATGGTTTTCCCTTTTGTCAGGGAAAACCATTTTGTGAGCCCATAGGCAACACTATAGTTTAACAACGAATACCCACGAAAACGATTGTTAAAATAATCATTCCATAAACTGGCCATTGCAGGATCTGCAAAAAGTATATCCTTTCCTGTTTTCTTCCCTGAAAAAAAAGTGGGAGCCTGGTTTTCAATGCCAGAAAGCAAGTCAAGAAAAATCTCGGTTGAAGGTTCAAGCCTGAGAAGCTGATCTCTGATACTTTCAGTATCTGTGTCAAAGGTATTATCGGTGAGTGTATATTGAGAATCGTTGCAGCGTATATAGTCCATCTGAGCAAGATATTTGAGCAACCACTCAAAAAGGTGCGTGGCTTGTGGATGAAAGTGGGAGCTGCGAGTTATTTCGTCTATTGTTTTTGAAGGGTGTTGAAAAGAGGGAACAACGCCTAGTTGCCTGACAATTCTCAGGGCTACTTTGGCGGTATACACCTCAAGTAATTGGTATAAGCGATAATAATCGGGGGTGAAGAGTGAACGGATAAATGTTGCATCAAGACTATCCATTTTAATTTTTTGTTTTGCCTGACAATAAGGCTGTCAAATATACTTGAGGAAGATCTTGAGGCTGAAAATCGCCATTATTATTGATAGACACCCAGGCTGCTATATGGTCTCCAAAAGCGATTTTTTCTTTTTTCCCTCCAGCCTCTATTTTGAAATATTCAAAATAGAGTACAGCGCCAGCTTTATGAAGGTTTCGCAGTTTCATTGATACCATGATTCGATCAAATGGCATTGCCTCCCGTAAATGCCTAATTTTACTCTGCAGGCAAACCAGGCGCCCCTGGTTTCCCATGGATCGATAAAGATCAGGCGTCAGTCTAAAAAAATACTGATCTCTGACCTGTCCCTGCCATGAAAAATAGTTTGCAAAGTAAATATTTTGAGCAAGGTTGGAGTGTACCATGGTTGTGTCGAAAACCTTGCTGTCTAAAATAGATCCACTATGTAAAATATCAGATTCAAGTAAAATGTTGCCCAGAGCATTTTGTCTTTTATTCACCTGTTTCGTTGAATCTTCTATAGAGTCAGGAGGGGGTCTTTCACTATTCTTATGGGGTGCCAGGTTGTTTTGCTCTAAATATTCCAAAAAACTTTCTGGACATGCAATGTTTTCAACAAGACCATGACCTATTACCTTGGCCCAGCTGACCTGTTGTTCACTGAGTGCCACAGTTTTAACACTGCCATCAGGATTTCTCAGGTCCTGATATTTTATCAATCCACACTCTGGCATCCATAACATCGTCATTTCGAACTTCTGCGATAAAGCGTGTTTTGGTGAAATTAGTGACCATGAAAATGCCGTTAAAAAATAGATCTGCAATATATTGACTGATCGGCTCCAGTGTCATTTCGCGCAGTTTTCCCAACCAGCTGAAATAGACTGAAAAATAGACTCCTCCAGTGGTTGTGGCATTATCACTCAAACTCAGTGGAAACTGGAAGGAAAAAATATGCTGCTTTTGCGGGCCTTCGGCAACAAGCGCACCCCATTTGAAGTGAGACATACCAACAGATAGGTATTGACGCTTGTCCGCTTGCTGAATTTTTGGTTTTGCCTCGTTGATTGCAATGGCTACCATGCGCTCTCTTCCACGTAACAACTTGAGCGGGAAGGTTATTATTGTAAAATTGTGCTCTTTAAATATCACACAGTCATCAATTTCAGAATCAAATGCCAGATTTTGTCCTTGCATGTTACTGGCTTTTCGCAGAGCTTCCAGAGCACACCAGATATGGTAGCCAGCAAAATCTGTTGTTTTCCCACGGGCAATAAGCTCTTCTAATAAGGGGATTCTCTTCAGGCCCAATAGATCGTGCCACTCGTTTTCCTGCCTGGGAATAACCATCTCAATATCACAGCCCTGTTCAGCAAGGCCAACTGTGCAGAGGCAGAGCCTGTTGTCATGGCTGCAGGAAAGATTGATGGCATCTGTACCTTCAGCAAAAGGTTTGCCACTATTTGCCCATTTTACTTTTATTTTTCCTGGTAAGTCTTTGTTAGCTTTTTGTAAGCACTTGCAAAGAGTCTCAGTTCAAATTTATGGCGTTCTGATTTCTTTAGCGAATGGAATCCTGATTTATGCAGCAGGGAAAGGGTGGGCAAAGGACAAGCAATTTTTTCACTGTAATGCTCTAATTTCTCACACAGACGTTTGGCATCCCAGTCATCGGGGCTACGAAAATCTTTTACTCTTGGACCCGTTTCATTTAACTCCAGAACCTTGGCAGTATACCCCGACAGTTTTTCAATTATCCTGCTGTTACTAATTGCCAGAACATCCACATCGACGATATCCGACCCTTTTTCATTCAATAAAACCTGGGCATTTTGAGACGTTTCATTTGAATGGAGACCTAAATGAATCTCCCATTTTTTGATTTCAATTGGGAGCGCGACAAGCTCTGGTGTCAGTAATTGTGTGGACTGCAGTAAGGTGTCGCGTAAAAAGGGATCGCCTAGAGAATATTTTTCAGAAGTATCTTGTTTTAAAGCTTTTTTTTCGTCTTTTTGAGATGAAAAAATACAAGTGGATTCTTCAATGCTCTGAATCGACTTGATTCGTTGAAACATTGGACCCTGAAACAGAATTCCACCATAGAGATCTTCGGCTGGCACAATATCAAGAGGGGTTTTGGGAATTTTTTCAGTATATTCTGAAATTACTGGAGACGTATTAAGTACAAAGGTTGCCGCAAAATGTTTTTTCTTAAAACCAGTCTGATCAACAGTGATGTGGGCTTTTACTTTAAAGGATTCTTTATCTTCAGGCCTTTCTTCAACCAATGCCCGTATGCGGATTTCGGTACTGTCATCAGGGCTAACCGTGATTGGGTATGTCAAACGGATATCTTCAAGTACAATTGCTTGCAGGTCATGCATGTTTGTGACTTGAAACACAGCTTGAGCCATGGCTTCAAGGCCGAAAACAGTAGGCAGTAAATAGGTTCCCTTGAAATTATGGTCCAGCAGGTATGGATCTTTTTCCAGGGTCAACA
The DNA here is from genome assembly GCA_947260045.1 of uncultured Desulfobulbaceae bacterium. GTDB lineage: Bacteria > Desulfobacterota > Desulfobulbia > Desulfobulbales > Desulfobulbaceae > CAMYOP01. The sequence goes on along the minus strand of CAMYOP010000047.1, from coordinate 2,428 downwards.
CAGCCTTCACTTCAATTTCAACGTTTTTTTCAAAAAAGAGGGTGTCTTCTAGGAAGCGATAGTTGCTCTGCTCTTTTAAAGTGTCTTCCTTTGAATGGTAGGTATCAATTCCTGCCAATCTGCTTGATACAATTACCTGCTGTTCTCCTGTATCTTTTTCGGCAAGTTGCAGAAAGCGGGCAACGCCTTTATCCATTGGGATGGGATGAATGCCCATTTTAAAAAGGGTGTTGAGGCGCCCTTTACGAGTCCCCATGCCCACATTCCCTCCCCAGATACTGAAGGCAAGAGAGACAATTTCTGTTTTTTTACTATGTGCTTTAAACTGTTGGAGGCACAGGTTTAACGCTTCATTGGAAAAACCGTAAAGAGCATTCCCCATCATGCCAGTGACACCGATAATTGAAGAAAATCCAATGATCATTTTCGGTGGGCTGTCGAGAAATGTTTTACAGATGTTTAGCATACCGCCCAGTTTTGGATCAATTTCTTTTAATGCTTCATCAAAAGTCACCTGTTCAATGCGACGGGGCTGGTTAAGGGCTGCACCATGAATGACACCCGTTATGGCTCCAAGGTCCTGCTCGGCCCGTTTTCTGACATCAACAACATTTTGCAGGTTCGAGACATCACACGGATAATACCGGTAGGTAATGTTGTTGTTTCTGTAACGCTGAAAAAACTTTTGGATTTCATTATCTTTTTCCGTGAAAACAGTCAGTCCAATAATGGCAAGCTTTGCGCCTGTCTTTTTTGCAAATGCCAGGGCACATTCAGCTGTAATTCCTTTGGCTCCACCTGTGACTAGAATTACGTCATTTTTACTCCATTGTACTTTTCTATCTTTATAGCTCTTGGTTTCTGCCAACTGCATACATGGGACATGGCGGCGAAAGTCAGCATCGTAGCCTGCAATGGTGAAATTTGCCTCTGTGGCAAGCTCTTCAATGGTCGCTTTTACCAAGAGGGCAGCCTCACATCTTTGCTGGAACTCAAAAACCCTGATTTTTTCATGGGGATTTTCCAGATGGACACTGGAGAGAAAGGCTACGCTGCCTTTTGATTCTATTGGCCCATGGGCAGCAAGGTCAAACAGCCTGGAGTCACCAAATTGAATTACAACATGTTCGGGTTTATGCTGATTTGATTTACTGGAATGAATAACGCCAGCAACGCAATAGAGTCTTTTGAGCATGCTGGTGACTGCTTGATGTGAAAAAAATTCTGTTTCACTTTTTGCTGGCAGCAGGAAGATAAAACAAGAAATATTTTTCCCTTGATAGGAAGCATCCTCTGCTGCCGAGGCATAATCTGTAATTTCCACATCGATATTATTTTGTGACAGTATCATGCTTATATCTAAAGAGGGCCTGTCTAACTTGGACTCTGAAACGATTACTACTTTTTTGTTCTCTCTTTGCCACTGAGCAAGTATTTCTTCATAAGGTGTTAGCTTCTCCAGCTCTTTTTTGGCGTAATGTACGTGGAAATTTCGTACCCATGTATCTTCAGGGTTCGGTAATGTCTCCACTTGTTTTGGTTCCGGAATTTTTGGAAGAGCTGCAAGCCTTGGAGTAGAAGCAGGCGGATTCTCCGTAAGACTATTATAAATTTCTCCCAGAGAGCTGTTTGCCATGGTGGTTGGATCAAGTTGGCCTGCCATTCCGAAAATTTTCAGTGCTTTTGCTACAAATTGGCCAGCCTTTATGGAGTCCAGGTTCAGGTCATCTAGAAGACGGAGATCAAGTGATAAGTTTTCCGTTGGAAACCCTGTAATTTCAGCGGCCAGTTTAAGTAATATTTTTGGATCTTTACTGCTGATTTGAATAGTTTTTTCGGCCTCTTTTTCTATTTCTCCAGTAAAACTATCTGGGAGTGCTGAAGGGAGTGTTTGTTGGCTGGAAGTATCCTTTTTAAAAGAGTAATTTTCCTGTTTTTCAGACTGGATAAGCTTTTTGATAAAATCAATCTGTTGGTTTGAAAAAAGTCCGTTTGCCTGTTCATGGTCAAGAGAGGAAATATTTTGTTGAAAAGTATTCTCCGTAAATCCTTCTTCCTGCTGTTTTTCTGTCGTCTGCTTAAGCGGACGTTCACAAGGATTTTCAATGAAATTTCTATCTGCTGGAGAGACAAAATCACGGACCAGGCGATTTGCATAAAGCTCTTTCCAGTTAATATCAGAACCATGGGCAAATAAGGAACCCAAAAAGGTATTGAGAGATCTATCATCGCCAGTACTTGTTTCCAGGGGAAATCATAATCTCTCTTCCGAACGTTTATTGGCCTGCACCAATCCTGTAAGAACGCGTCCTGGGCCAACTTCCACCAGCAAATCACATTCTTTTTCTAAACTATCTAAAAGTGATATGAAATTAACCTGATGGGTAACCTGATTGGCAAAATGATCTCGCAGGGAAATATCTGGAAG
>CAMYOP010000046.1 GCA_947260045.1 uncultured Desulfobulbaceae bacterium | reverse complement strand
GGAGGGTATTGTGGTCTGACTGGAGTTTGTGGTGTTGCCCCGGCAATAGGAGCCTGCTTTGCTGTACTAACAGGTTCCAAGTGTGGCAAAGGATCTGAACAGAAAACCACCATGAAAGTTGTTACAAAAGTTTCCCAGGCCATCACACATCTTACCGGACCCTCTTGTTGCAAGGCGTATGTTCGGAGCGCTATTCATATAGCTGTAGACTTTTTAAAAGAAAGCCATAACGTATCACTCTCACCAGGGAATAATGTGACCTGCTGCCACACTTCAAAACATCCACATGGTTGCAGAGAATCGCAATGTCCATATTTTTCATTTCAGGATCAATGTTGAATTAATGGCAATCGATATGAACTCAACTGCAAGGGATACCTGGTTGACATGTTCTGTTGGGATGAATAGTTGCGAGACAGGTTTGCTGAACAAGAAAAAATTGACTTGACCAGTGAACACCACCTGATCATCAATTTTCTGCGTAATTATTATGAAAAAAATAACCAGCACCCTGTTGTCAGGATGACTACCGCAGACATGGCCGTAAAGTAAACAGTGAAAAAGGGACAATCAAGTATCTCTACAAGCTATTTGCAGATGGTATCCATCTCAGGCATTTTTGATAGCCGGACTTCCCATGAAACTCAGCTGTTGTTGATTGTATTCCCGATATCCACAATGAGCCTATCTCATTCCCCTTTAAAATATTGTGAAAACCATATGAATGGTGCCAGCACCTATGAATAAAATCTTATAAACATATCAAATGCTTTTAGATTCCGTTTGTGAAACTGGATCCATTTACTCATGTTAAGGCGGGTGGCAATAAAGGCCCTCGCACAATGTTGCTGACAGGGTTCAAGGAAGCCATAGGTAGAGATTTAGGACAATTAGTTAAGGTTGAGATTCGACCTGCCAATCCAACTCGATCGCTTGAATACTTTTACCTTACATTCCTACTGTATATACGTTATTTGAATTATATCTGGCAAAGGTTAGGCAAGATTAGGGCTTGTGAATAAATCCTGTCAAATCAGTCCTCGATTTTTTGCACTTTTACATACTTGAAACCTGCTCCTTCAAAGTCCAGATATCAAAATCCATTGCATCTCATACATTCCTGTGGTAGGGAGACCCTTTACCGGGTCACACCTACACTGATTTTCCATACAAATTACAGTTTCTATCAGTGTGTAATTTTCTAGTTTTTCATCATTAGAAAATACATTTTTTAACGAATGCGCGATAAACTCTTTTTTATCCCATGATGGGAATATTTTATGAACCTGTTCAGCTACTCTGGAATTTACATATTTTTCATCTCTCTTTTTCTTTCAAGCCAGCTTAACTGGATTGTTCGCCATGATACCTTTTACAAATTTCCACTGCGTGAAGGGCTAGCTGTTCTTGCTGGCTTCTTGTTCTCTTATTTGACCATCAAATCTATTCGGCGCTTTTCTCCTTTTAATGAAAAAAACATCCTCAAAAATATTTCCCTGGCCTTGACCCCTGGCCTGCTCTTTCTTTTCTTTCCCTTCCACGCCAGAACTGTTTGCCTGTATAGAAAAGACTGCAACTACTTTGATGACAGATTTATATTGCTGAGCGTCATACTCTCTTTGGTTGTTGCCATTAGTCTCCTGATTTCTAAATATTTCAAAAACAAGCCTGAGCCGAGAATAGGTATAACAACAAGCATAGGGAAATACTTTGACAGGTACAAATTCTGGCTGGCACTTACCCTCACCTTTGCCCTTCTTTGCTACCGGGGATGGGCGCGCTTTACAAATCCAGAACTTTATGCAGAAGGAGCTATACAATTTGTTAATGGTGCCTTAAATTTTGGCTGGTCAAGCCTGCTCTTCATCTATGATGGCTACCCTGATACTCTCCCACGAGTCATTGCCAACTTTGCCCGTATATTCATACCTATCAAGTATCTCCCCGTATTCACGGTAACGAGCTGTTACCTTATAGCTGCACTCGTTGCATCTTTTATTTGTCGTAACTGTTACAGATGGCTCATACCATCAGATATGGTCAGAATCTGTATCTGCGCTCTTTTCTGCCTGCTGCCTGGACTCAATGAAATGCTTGGCAACCTGACCAACCTGCATTATCTGCTTTTTATGCTATATAGCTTACTCTACCTGAAGGACCCAAAAGAACCCTTTACTGTATGGGAACTGACACTGGCTCTCATGATTGTACTGTCTGCTGGTCTGACAGCAGTACTCCTGCCAGTAGCTTTTTTTCGCTTCTGCTACTCACTCCAAATCCACAATAATTTTTCTCTTGGCAGGCTGGCTCAAGGGCTCAAAAACAATGTCCCAGAACTCTTCTTTCTGCTCATATCATCCTTTCCCCTTTTATTTAAAATCATCATGAAATTGCTCATGCCAGGTTCCAGCGAAAGGGAGCTCTTTTCCATAATATTTACTTTCAGTGACCTGTTGACAGGGCTTGCAAATACCATAATTATCTATATATTTCTTCATCCATTTGCTGGAACGGTTACAGTCAATGAGATAATACTATTTATCCCTTTACCAGCTCTTATTGCATGCGCGATCCTTGTTTTTTCCCTGCTCATTTATTTCTATGCCAGGGATAACTTATTACAATTTTTCTTCCTTGCTAGCTGGATTTTCGGCATTCTTGCCATCCCGATCATGATTTTCTATCTACGCCCCGAAGCTTTTTCTTTTTTCCTTATTGATCAAGGCTGGAACCTCTTTAAATGGTGGATGCGTTATAATTATATATATTCAATGGCAGGAGTAATCCTCTGGATTTGCCTCCTTCGACCAGTTCAAATCTGGCCGCTTACCAATATGCGCACCATACTTTCAGTTGTTTTAATTGCGGCATACATATCCCAGGCCCAATATTATTTTCAAATCAACAAGTATGGAGAAGAAAAGATGTGGGCAAAGACCAGTGACAAGCTCCAGCGTTCGATGCAAACTGGAAAGCCATCTACGGTTGGAATCACTTCTTATCCAGCCCCTGAATGGTATTTTAAATATTACGCTGATAGGGAAGAGGCTCTGAAAGCTCAAGAGGAGCGAGAGGAGCCAGAAAAATCTCAATAACAAAAACAAACGGGGAGTGCTCTGGCTCCCCGTTTGTTATAGCTGAGTCACTCCACCCTAGAAAGGTGTGAGGGTGTAGTTTTCAGCTGGTAAGAAGTTTACCCCTCTATGAACTGCTGCATGTCAGAACTGATATTGAGCGCATTTCCAAAATTATCAAGCCATGCTCTTTCTTCTTTTGTGTCTACAATAATAGTAGACACAGCAAGGGAGTACATTGCCTGTGAAAGTTTTGGATCGTTAATTCCCTGAACAAGTTCTTCAATGGTCTTAGGGGCATGAAACTCAAGCAGAATGAAATCTTTTTCTTCTTTTGTGAGACCTGCGCCCTGTAAATAAGATAAAATTTCTTTTTCCTCATCCTGATCAATTTGGCCATCGGCATGTGCTGCCGCAATCATGACCTGAATCAGTCGCAAGGCAATATCCTTATTTTCCAGCTCTTGTTGCTGTAAGGCTGATGCATTAACAGCGTTAGAAGTGGCCACTTCTTCATGAGTATTTCTTTGTGCTTCTGTTGATGTTTGAGGGACAGGTGGTACTGGAGGAGGTTGCGCTGGAGTGGCTGGGGGAGTCTGATATCCTGCCGCTGTTGTATTTGCAGATTGTGGCAAGGGTGTTGCGCTACTATTGCTGCCTTTTAAAATAGTATATGCTCCAACTCCCAGGCCAACAGCGGTCAAGAGTCCTTTCCCGGAAAGTAGTCCAGAAGCCAGTTTCGAGACAACATCATCGCTTCTGTGCTTTTTTTTATATTTCTTTTTTCCTTTTTTCTTATAGTTTTTTGAAGAATTGGTCACTTCAGACATCATTTTACCGAGTAATTTCTCAACATCAAACATGGGGAAAACTCCTGTATATTTTTTAACTCAATTATGAGGGACTGTTTTTTTATAACAAATCAACCCATACACTATGGGAAAATTTCACCAGGACACACTATACATCACTCCTCAATTTTTTTACAGCCTGGAGCAGATCATCAACGGTTCAAGACTTTTTTTGCCTCATCAAATTTTCCAGGCCTGTTACTAAAACGACTATGACGCAGTAGTCGATAGATAACCTTGTCAGTCAATAGCAAAGAGGGATCTTCAAATTGAAGTGACCTAATGGATACACAAAAAAAACCTTATATTTTCAATCTGTGGGGAAATTATTGTATACTGGGAGAAATTCAAAGTTCTCATCCTGACATTTCTAAAATAGCATTATTGGAGTGACCATGAAAGAATTTCGAACTTGTCCTCAATGTGGCTATAAACATGGCTTTCATATTTTCTTTAAAGAAACAGAAGGTAAACTTACCATTGGCCTTATATGTCCCAATTGTGCTCAATCGTACGAACCTGACTGGATCGTAAACAATGTAACCAATCCTTTTGCACCTAAAGAATCAAAACGCTTTTAGTAAAAGGTTATCTCAGAAATTAATTACTCTCTTCCTAAACCTTTTACTGGCTTAAAATTACGAGAAAATAACTATTTTTATGTAGAACTGATTTTTTGTTTTTCTTCAAAAATTGACTGACACTGCCGTATAATAAAAACGATAGAAACCACTTGCGAAAAACACTTTAAAAAAGGAGTTTGGCAATGGAAATGAAAGTACTGGTTGCTATTGATGGATCTTCCTATAGTTTAAGCAGCCTGGATTACCTGATTGGTTTTTTTGGGCCTGCAGACCATCTTTCTGTACATCTTCTCAGTATCGTTTCCACATCAGGTATAGACCAAAACTGGATGTATGATGTTGATCCCCTCCGGGAACACCCACCAGCGGTTGAGCGTAAAATAGCCAGAGCAAGCAAATACCTGAAAGAAGCCCAGGCAAGACTTACAAGAAATGGATTTAGAGAAGAGCAGGTTAGTAGAGCTGCTGAAATGTCCTCAGCTGATGTGGCAACAGCAATTCATCATGAAGCAAATAGTGGTATATATGATGGGCTTCTTATCGGTCGACGTGGTGTCGGCATGGTGGGAGAAATGTTTTTTGGCAGTGTTTCCCAGTATCTTGTTGAAAAATGTCATGAAGTACCGCTGTGGATAGTTGATGGCGCCATCCAGTCTAAACGCTTTCTGATGACTGTTCACGGTATGCCCCAATCTCTGATGGCAGCAGACCACCTCGGATACGCAATACACGCAGTGCCAGATACCCATATATATTTATATCATTCCTATACTCTCTTTGGATCAAAGCCAAAAATAGATAGAGAAGAATTTCATAAACAATGGGGAAAGGAGTGGTGCGATAAACATCTGGATCACGAAAATCATCTTTTTGAGGCCCATAAACAAATTTTAATGGACCATCATGTCCCGGAAGACCGTATCACCATACTGCCAAGCCATACAGACATTGAGGTCAGCCACGACCTTCTGCGTCAGGCAAAACAAGCCCAATGCGGTACAATAGTTATTGGCAGACGGGGACGAGATATAGAAAAAGGCTTTCTCGGCGGTGTGTCTGACAGAACCATGAAAAGAGCAGAAAATATAGCTGTCTGGCTTGTAGGCTAAAGTCTATTACTCAGTGACCTGCTCCTTTGTTTCAGGTTGAAAGAGAAGCCGGGCAGCACTGTCCTGCTGCAAATAGGTTGAAGCTAGTCTGGCAATCTCTTCAACTGTAATTCCAGCAAAATCACTTTGAATGGTCAGCGGCCACTGAAGCTGCTCCGGATGACGGCTGGAAAGAACCAAAACCGACTCCAGCCAATAACGGTTGGTTCTGATCATATCTTTTATGGAGGTATTAATAGGCTCCATTGTCCGCTGCAGCTCCTCTGCAGTGACGCCATCCTGAGCCATTCTGCTCCCAGCCGCCACCACTTTATCGCCCAATTCTTCAGCCTGTTGCGGATCAACCAAGAGTACAGATTTCAAGGTGCCAAAACCAGGATCAACTCTGCTTCCATTGTGATACACCGCGGGTGAATAGGTAGCACCCAGCTTTTCCCGTAACTCCAGGCGCAACCTGTCTTCAAGGACTGCACCCAAAACCCCAAGGCGCCTGGTACGTGCAATATCCCAGAAATCAGCAGTAGGCCAGGCAATAATCACCAGTGACTTATCGATCTCTGTAGCAACACTTCTTTTGAGAACCTTTCCAGAAGGAAATGCTATGGCCTGTCCTTTTCTGCTTGATTGTAAAGAACGCTTGAGACTGCCAAAATACTGATCAGCCAGAACTGCTGCTGCTTCAACATCAATATCTCCAACGATATTTAATTCAAGCTGTTCATTTTGAAAAATGGGCCGCAGCCAGTTTTCAACCTGTTCCAAACGAAGTTGCTTAAATTCCTCTTGAGCAATCATACCGTAACGACTGTTACCGCCTGCCAGAAAATTTGTTCCAACAAGCTCCAGCATACCTTCAACAGAGCTGTTAAGCTGATCATACATCTGGTCGTAGCGCTGCATGGTCAAATCATAGGAGTCTTTCCGAAAAACAGGGTCTTGCAGTGAGGCATAGAGTAATTGAAAGATGAGCTCCAGCTCACTGTTCAAACCACTCCCGCTTAAAACAAAACTTTCCGCCCCAACCTTAAATTTTACCCTGGCATTTATTCCTGCAAGCGCCTCGTCAAGTTCTTCTTTTTTCAAGCCACCCAGACCACTATCATTGACTATACTCTGGGCTAATTGTGACAGGCCCGGCAGGGGTTGACTAAGCTTGCCATCGCCAAAATGGAGAGCTACCCGTACTTCATTTGGCTCAAAAGATGTTTTTTTAATATTTACAACGGTTTTATTTGCAAGGGTATAGCGGCTCGCCTCAATCTCCTGCAGACGTGTTTTTTCAATTTCCTGACCAGAAGCTTCAGGTATTTTAAAATAAGGAAATTTTTTCAAAGCCGATACTTCATACGGTACCAATTGTTCATTCTGGGAACGGTTAAAAATATCAGCGACATGGACTTCAGCAGTCTCTTCCTTCCCAGTTTCAATCTTGGCAGTGCCGACCACCTGAACGAGTCTGTTATCATGCTGCCACAAAGCTTTAAAGAGAGTATTCACTTCAGCAAGAGTAAGTTTTTGCAAAATAGGCAAATACAAGCTCTGCTCCTGCTCAGGGGAAAGAAAAACTTCGTTGTTATTGAGCTTACGAATAAGCATTGCAGCAAGTCTTTTGCTCTCCCTGCTTTCAGCGGTACGAACATCTTTTTCCAGTTGAGCCTGGATATCCTTTTTCACTCTATCCAGTTCACTTTGGAAAAAGCCGTCCTGGATTGCCTGGCGGAGGGCCCTGTTAAGCTGTACCAATCCCTCTTTATAATCCTGCCCTTTCGTCTTAGCCGTCAAGCTGGCGTAGCCTACTTCCTGTAAGAATGTACCATTATAAGTGGCAGCAGAGGTAAAAGGACTTCCCGCCTTATTGACAAGCTGCTTCAACCTGTTATTCATGAGTAATATTGCAACATACTCCTTTAAGTACTTCTCTTCCCAGTAGGAGTTATTGGGATGAGGCTCCTCGTTCCATAGGGTTTCAATGGAAAGATCTGTATAACCCAGTTCAGGCTCATACAGATACTGCACTGCCGTTCCCTGATGATTCACCTGGCCAAAATCGGGACACTGCGGTGGTTCGCCCTCGCCTTTTAGTTCCTGAAATTTTTTCCTGACAAGTCTCTCGGCCATTTCCTTGTCCACATCACCGACCAGAACTAAAATCATGTTCTCAGGTCGATACCAGCTATCATAATAGTCACGAAGGTCATCAGCCGATGCGGACCTAAGCACTTCGTCAGTCCCTATTGGCATCCTGCTTGCTGCCCGTGTTCCAGCAAAAAGAAATCTGGTGCGCTCTTTACGGGTTCGGAATCCTACGGAATCCCTTGCTCTCTTTTCTGCCATAATGACGCCGCGTTCTCGATCCACTTCGGCAGGTTGCAATAATGCACCTCTTGCATAATCACTCATTACAAGCAGGCCGTCCTGGAGGCTCGCAGAATCACTCTGTGGTAAAAACAGTTTGTAAACGGTTTCACCATAGGAGGTATGTGCATTGGAATCAGCACCAAAACCCATCCCTATGGACTGGAAATATTCAATCAGAGTCCCTGGAGGGAAATTGGTGCTCCCGTTAAAAAGCATGTGTTCAAGGAAATGAGCCAGACCTCTTTGGTTCTCTTTTTCCTGAATGGAGCCAGCCTGAATATCAAGATAAAGGGCAAGCCTGTTTTTTGGTTCCTGATTTTTCATGATAATGTAGCGAAAACCATTTTCCAGTCGACCAAAAGTTAAGGCAGGGTCAGGCTTCAAGTCACTCACCTCATGAGGCCAACCAATATCCAGGCAGTCACGGCTATCCTTCACAAGAGAATCTTGCGCCTGAGGCAGCGTTGTACAAGAAGAAATAAGGATCAGCCCCACAAGACTGATGAATCGTAAAAAGTTACATTTGCGCAGCAAAACTGTAAATAATTGCATGTTTTTCCTTAAAATAATGTCCGTTCAAGTTCCAATGTTTCTCCAAAGAGGAAAAGAGCTCAGCGAACACCGAGAGACAGATCGGAGTCGGTGCTTACCCCAAATTTTCCTAAGTCTAAGGGGACCGAATTTTTTTCGCGTATTATCAGCGAAAATTATTCTGTCTCCCGGATAATAACGGAAAAATGAAATCGCTTCCTTCCTCATGAAGCAGGGTTCAAGAGTACTTTAGCTGTTGCGCTCTAAAGTATAGAAAAAGTATTTATTATGCTTTGTTTCATTACCACCACAAAGATGCTTCCCTTGTTTCCTCAACGATATTGTTTTAATGTACAGGGGTAAACAAAAAAACACCATCACCTCAATTATGAATACAGCAACTTCTAAAACGATACAGATAGGCCCATCAAGAATAGGTCTTATTGGTCTTGACCGTGCCCTCAATATTGCCGCTGAAAAAAATCTCAGTTTAGTTGAGGCAACGGAATTTATATTTAAAACCATTGCGAAGGAAAATTACATCCCAAGTGGTCTGACGTCACAATACCGACAAGCCTTGCAAGCTGAGTACCAAAAACATATGAACCTGACCGATGATGACACCGATCACCTGGTTATTCGTATTTTTGGCTCCACCTGCATCAGCTGTAACAAGCTTCAGGTTATGCTCATAGAAGTCCTGAATAATATGAACATTGCAGCGGACATTGAACAAATCCACGAGCCCGATGAAATTGGTCGTTATGGAGTCTTGCATACCCCCGCTCTCATTATTAACGGTTCATTAAAATGTGCAGGCCACATGCCAACTCTTGCCCAGGTGGAGCAATGGGTGAGAGATGTCACTGATTAACCATAAAACAAAATCTCTTCATGAACATCAAAGGAAAATCAGCACTTGTTCTTGGTGCATCAAGGCCCGTTGGCAGAGCAATAGCACGTGCACTTCATGTAAAAGGTGCTCACCTGATCCTTCCCTGGCTGGATTGGCCAGAAGATTCCCAAAAGATGGAACAGGAGTTTTCCAGCCCAGAGTCACGTAATATTACAATGAGATGCGATTTATGCTCAGAAAAAGATATTACCTTGCTTTGTGACAAGATTAAAAATGAATTTGGTTGTCTTGATATTCTCATCAACAATATTGAACGTGGGGGTATGCCCATTGTCCATGGTTCCTATGATAAAGAAGTAAACAGGAAGCAATGGCAACTTGAACAGGACACGACCCTGCAAGCCAAATGGCAGGTCTTTCAACGCTGCCTCCCCCTATTGCAGAACACTGCACAGGCAATAGTTATTAACCTTTCGTCAATTGCAGCTCTAACAGGAAGGAGCGGTCCAGCCGGACTTGTCTTTAGTGATGGCTACGCAGCTGCCAATCGTTCCATTGCATCTTTTACTGAAAACTGGGCACGCATAGGAGCACCGAATATCCGGGTAAACGAGATAATGCTTGGTATCATTGACCATAGACACGGCCCTGGCACCAGAGGATGGGAACTCTTAACAGATGATGAAAAAAACAGGCTTATCGACCATATATTGCTCAGACAAACAGGCAAACCGCAAAGTGTTGCTAAGGTTGTCGAGTTTCTGATCCAGGATGGAGAATATATGACAGGGAGTGTGCTTCGATTGGATGGTGGATATTTGTTGGGCGGAGAGACAGTTCCGCCCTTACCAGATGGAGTACTCTAAATGAAGTAGAACAGCATATTGCTTAAATATCCACAGCCCAGTCTGGGATATGGTGGAGGATATAATCAGTTACAAGCTCCATTTGCTCTTCTTTTACTTTTCTTTGTTCAACAGCTGCCAGAACCTCTTCAAAGTCAAACCAGCAAACTTCTTTATTTTCCTGATTATACACGGTCAATATGCGGCGATCATTGTTATGAATGTCTTCTTCTTCCTGAATAGCAGCGACAATTTTTTTTGCTACTTCAAATGGCAGGAACCCTATTTCCTCCTGACTCATGATCTTCTCCTGTTATTTTACTGGTAAATCAGGCAAAAAAAAGGCGAGACAACCAAGGTCATCTCGCTCTTTTTTATATAATACTGGTCGACTAGGAAGGCTTTACAACTGCCCCGGAACGAATACAACGAGTGCAGACACGGATGCGCTTTGTACCGCCACCATCACTGACGGTGCGGACTTTCTGCAGGTTTGGCAACCAACGTCTTCTAGTCTTATTGTGCGCATGGCTGACATTATTGCCACTTGCAGGACCTTTTCCACATACATCACATACACGAGCCATAATATATATCTCCCTTCAGAGTAATTTTTTTACGCAAACAGTAATCTTTACTTTTTTCAATCAAAAAAAGCAAGATATTTTTCCAGTGCTTCAAAATGACAGAGATAAAGATAGAATCTGAGGTTTCCTTTGTTTGGGTAATAATTACCCGGACTCATATTACAAATGTATAATTATTACCCACTTTGAAAAGTTTCCTTCCTTAAATATAATCTGCAATATGCACGAGTTGATACACTAATTCCAGCTAAACAAAAAACCTTCCCATCACTTATTCTTAATGGCATAGCGTTTGCTAATAAAAAAGAATGATCCAAGCCCATTACATAGTAAATGTGCGATCAAAAACAACAACATGTGTGTCATCTGTATCTTTCTGATTTACTGTTAAAAGCAATAAAAAAGAACAATTTGTTTGTTTCTATCAAAGAGAATGATATTTATATTGACAGAAGACTTGAGCTCATGGTAGCAAAACCTCTTATGTCTTATGCTGAATTTATTTATGCACTTTCTAAAAGTCCTGTTTGTCAAAAATATTTTTCACGTTTACTCTATCAGTTCATGTAACTGTTTAAAGAAACAAACTACCTGAAATTTTACTTCTCACATTATTACATGGCACAAAAAAACAGTAACGCATTTATCTCATTCTTTGCATCAGTCAAGCTGGCGCTTTTTCTGCTGTTCATCCTCGCATCCACCTCCATTATCGGGACACTCATACCGCAGAAACAGCCCTTTGAGGTCTATGTAGAAAAATACGGAGCCAACACTGCCAGACTGTTCGAGATGCTCTATATTCCGGACATGTACAACTCCTGGTGGTTTCTTGGCCTGCTTGCGCTGTTTTGCATCAACCTGATTGTTTGCTCTATTGAGCGCATCCCTAATGTCTGGAGAATGGTCAAACAGGATAACTTAACAACCAATCCTGATCGACTCAGCAAAATGGGACTCAGGAAAAAAATAAATCTTGAGGGAAGCCAGGAAGAAGCCTGCCAGAAAATTGAGTCGCACTTGCAGCAAAAAGGCTGGAAAACAACTCAACGGGATAAAGAAAATGGAACCTTACTCTTTTCCCAAAAAGGCGGCTGGACAAGATTTGGCGTCTATATCGTCCATACCTCTATCCTTGTGATCCTTATGGGTGCAATAATCGGTTCCCCAGATATTGCCAAAAACATTTTTAATGCTCCTGACTTTGCCTTCAAAGGACATATAATGCTTCCTGAAACCAGGGACTCTGACGTTGTTTTCTCTTATGCAAATAATGCCAGAATTCCCTTGGGATTCACCATCCGTTGCGATTTTTTCAACATTGAATATTATTCCAATGGAATGCCAAAAGATTATCTCTCCAAACTGACCGTACTTGAAAACGGTCAAGAGGTACTTAAAACCCAAATTGAAGTAAACGAGCCCCTTACCTATAAGGGTATTACTTTTTACCAATCGTCCTATAAGCCCTATAATGACTTTATTATAAACCTGAAAAACAAAGACGGTTTAGCCCATAAATCAGTTGTACCAGCGTCAAAACAGGTCAGCTGGCCAGAAGGCAATGTCCAATATGGTATTATTAATGTTGACTCCTTTCGCGAAGCAGTGCAAAGGGTCAAAGTATGGTTTAGTGACGGTGAAGGCCAGCCATCTGTTTTCTGGATTGAAATGGGTCGGGAAGCCTTGGTCCAAAGACATTCTGGTGACTATACCTTTACAGCGAAACAATTATATGAAACTGGACTGCAGGTGGCAAAAGACCCTGGCGTATGGATGGTTTATCTTGGCTGCTGCCTGATGCTTATCGGGTTAGTTGTCGCATTTTTTATGTCGCATAGAAAAATATGGGCTTTTGTCAGCCAGGAAGAAGGAAAGGCATATGTTCTTTTTGCTGGCAGCGCCAATAAGAATAAATTAGGTTTTAGTAAGATTTTCGAAGCTG
>CAMYOP010000045.1 GCA_947260045.1 uncultured Desulfobulbaceae bacterium | reverse complement strand
TGCTTCCAGTTTAGATTTAAACTGACCTGTCTGAACCCGGTAGGTTGGTGAATCAAAAATAATTTTAGATTTTAAATTGGGAAAATCAATTTCTACCTTTTGTTTGAGTTCTTCTGCCGCATTGGGATTTCCGTTGAGATGATTTTCGAAAAGCTTCACTAATGCTGATTTGTTCATATTAACTTTGGTATTGGATTGTATATCTCGTAGATCAATGAAAAAACTGGAAAAGAGGTTTGGCACCTCTGTAACAATATATGTATTTAAGTAATTGGTTTCATTATAGATGCTATGGTAGTTCCCCTTTGATTTTTCAAGAAAGAGAGTAGCATTATTTAAATTTGTAATTGATGAATATTTTTCACACTGGCCAATGCATGTCTCATCAATCCTGCTTTTTTTACATCCTGTGACCTGATGAAACAGGCATTGCCTGCTCGTTAGCAGTGTTATGGGGTGATAGATACTGTAGTACAAATCGAAATTGTCAGGCTTTTTAATGCTTTTTATTTGGTTCTTCTTGATCTCGTTTGAAATAAATGCCCCAAGACAGTCAAAATTTTCTTTTAAACATAACAGGCTATAGGAATTAACAATATTCAGATAGGGTCCTGCAATCCAGGGAATGTTATTTTTAGAGGCTTCAAAAGCAATTCCACTATTATTTGTGACAATACCTTTTGGTTTTACCTGCTGCAGTAATTTCACCGCAGCCTGGTAGTCTTCTCCTATTAGAACAGGGGGAAACCATGGACGCAGGTTTTTGTTTTTCACAAAAATATCTATAAATTCAGCGCAGTCATTTTTGAAACTATTAGGAAGTTGATAATAGATTTCTGCAGAGCTTTCCCTGCAAAGGTGCAAATCTTTTTTGGAAGAGAGTAAAAGTGAAAGAGTCGGCTTAATCTTTCCCTTACTTTGTTTCTTTAAGCGGGGGACATCAATTGGAGCAACATATTTTCTTGAATCATTTAATCTGTATAAGATTCCATTTTTTATTTTAGTAAGTTCTTTGATAGGGATGAAAAGATCATTTTGCAGGTTTTCAAGTTCCAGGTGTTTAATGAAATATTCCGTATCGTTTAAGCCTTTAAGTCTCGTTAATAACATTTCGTAGTTGAGACTCTGGGTACTGCTGTTTTTTTCATTGAGGGCAAGAGTATTACTCACTGAAGATGTATGGATTTCGGCAAGATTAATGTCTGAAAATACAGCAAATGAACTGTCGGGAGTTTCCACAGATACCTTTAAAGGTTTACCTGCTTTTCCCGAAGCAGCTATTTTTAATGGGGCTTTAGCACAGCTTAACTGATCGATTCTGTTTTTTACTTGAGTGATAATTACTGTTTTTACATCATAAAGTTCTTTTTTTGCTTTTTCTATATTCTGATCGGTGGATCCGCCATGTAAGTCAGCAAGATGAATGGCGGAATGGTCACGGGGATTATCAATAAACATGCTTTTATGAATATCTCCCTGCAAAAAAGAGTTTGAAAAATCGCGGTTAAATACCTTGTACAGATCACTGTCCTCACTATTGATGCTACTGAGCGTTTTATTATTATAGAGATTTTGCAGTTGTTTTTTCCAGGTTTTTACCACTGTATAGACGTAATGAAACTTTTTAATTCGTCCTTCTATTTTTATTGAGTCAACCCCGGCATCAGCCAAGTCCCTCAGGTCAGAGTATGCTGAATTATCTTTAAGGTTAAGGGGGAAATCTTTCCCTGCAGGAGTTTTTACACATTGATTTCTGCAAGGTTGACTACATCTGCCGCGATTTCCCGAGTTACCTCCATGCACAGAGCTTAAGTAACAGATGCCTGAAAAAGAGAGGCAGTAGGAACCATGAACGAATATTTCCGTTAAGAGATCGTTTTGATGTGCAGTGAAGGTTAACTCTTCTATTTCATGAAGACTCAACTCTCTTGACAGGTTTACTCGGCTTGCAGCAAGTTTACTTAAGAACTTTATCTGGCCTCTATTATGGGTTGTAAGCTGGGTCGATGCATGGACTTTAAGTGCTGGAAAATATTGAGACAGGATATAAAACATCCCTAAATCCTGAACAATGACTCCGTCAATTTTTGTATTAATTAACTTGTTCAGCAAACCCATAAGGGCTGGTATCTCACTCTCTACTATTATGATATTAAGGGCTAAAAAAACTTCACAATCATTGCTGTGAGCAAGTCGGAGAAGGCCAGGTAAATCATCAATACGTATATTCTCGGCCCGGTTTCTCGCATTAAATCTATCCAGACCGCAGTAGACAGCATTTGCCCCAGCTACGATTGCAGCCTTTATGGAATCAATGTCTCCACCTGGTGCCAGTAGTTCTATGGTACGTTTCATTCTATTAATTATGATTTTGATTAGCTGCGCAATTGTTGCGCCTTAACGCCGGGAGACAGATTTTATTTTTCCTAAGTCTAAGAGGATCGAAATTTTTTTCGCGTATTATCAGCGAAAATTATTCTTTCTCCCGGATAATAACGGAAAAATAAAATAGGTCCCCTCTCTTTTATTTTCTAACTGAGCTTTAATTGTAATCACAAAACTTTAAAGCCCGAAAACTTTAATGGCTTTCGGGCTTTCTTGATCGTAAATGGACGATAAAAATCTTTCGAACTTATCAGACAGAGATGATTTTTAGAGACTGTGGCAGTTAGCGCTTCCTTTACAGAGCTGATTCGGATGGATCTGGCTTAGCTTTCCCAGGATAAGGTCTTGGACGGTGGTTTCCACATCTGGATATTGCTCTTTGTCGGCATGAAAAACTTTAATGCCTGCTTCTTCACATTTCAAAAAAGGATTTTTGCCGATACCACTTACCACAAGAGCATCAACACCACTGTTTTTTAAATTAATAACAGGTTTCAGACAGCCTCCAGCTTTATGGGCTTCATTTATCATGGTGCTTACATTTTTAATACAGCCCTCTTCTATTTCGACCAGGGTGAATAGTTCACAATGACCAAAATGATCGGAACGATTTCCTTTTATGCCGCCTTGATCAATACTTGGCACAGCAATTTTTCCATCTTTCATGCGAGTTCTCCTTAAATTGTAAAATTTTTTTCGGCCTGTTTGTGCAGGCCAAATATTTAATCAATAAAATTCATATACCGAGTCCTGGTAAGGAATTGGATAATTTGTGGGACGACAAAAAAACACAAGCTGGTTTAAAAAATGAGCCAGCTGTTATGGACATTGTTTCTTTTAAAACAGTTATTGTGCATATGCACACAATAGGCTAGATTGCTGTGTTGTCAATATGTATTTTTGTCATATGCACATAATGTTTCTGCTTAGCTCGGCTCAGAGCAGCGCATTTATTTTTTGGAGATGACTACAATGCCCAGGCCAAAAAAACATAGAAATTGCGGCTGTAAAATGAAAGGAAGGGTGTTCAAGCCAACTGGCACACCACTCCATGAACTCCACCACATTGAGATTCAGCTTGATGAAGTGGAAGTCTTAAAACTTTGCGACCTCGATGGTCTTACTCAAGAGCAGGCTGGCCGACAGATGGGCATATCCCGTGGCACCGTGCAGCGATTACTGGCATCAGCAAGGGAGAAAACTGCCAAAGCTCTAGTCGAAAATGCTGCCCTTGTCTTTGAAGCATGGGAAGATTCAACTCTGCCAAATTCTAAAAAATAAAATAACACAATCAGATTCAAGGATATCCCAGGAAAGCTTGTCTGGAGTACTTGGAGAGTTTTTCTGGGTGAAAACTATTCGTCCGTCAAAATGACTTTGCGAAGTTGATATGCGGCATCTTCCGGGCTTATGGTATTGACAAAAAGGCCGGAACCCAGCTCGAATCCGGAAGGAATACTGGTGCGCGGACATATCTCGATGTGCCAGTGAAAACTGTCAGCAAAGTCTTTGTTGTTTTTTTCCTGGGGCAGGGTGTGGAAAAAGTAATTGTATTGTAAATCTCCGACAAGCTTATCAAGACGGGCCATGGTCCTCCGCATAAGTCTGGCCAGATCCTTCATCTCTTCATTGCTGATGGTGAGAAAATCACTTTGATGTTGTAAGGGGAGAATGTGAACCTCCCATTCGTACCGACTGGCAAAGGGCTTTATTGCTATGAAATGTTCCCCTCTTTCGACCACATATTTTCCTGTTTCATATCGCTGACGCATTTCCCCGGAATCCTGGCTATAGGTTGTTGTTTCAAGAGTCATAGCTTCGCTGATCAAGGTACAGAATATGCAGGTTTTGGTATTGTTATAATACTGTCTGCTGCATAGAAGCTCATCGTAGACATTATGCGGTATGATAGGCATGGCAACAAGTTGACTGTGGGTATGGGGCATGCTGCCCCCTGCAGCTTTTCCGAAATTTTTAAAGACAAGAACATATTTGATTCGAGGATCAGTAGAATAAAAGACTTGCATGCGATCACGGTACACAGCAAGTAATGCTGTCAGGTGCTGTACGTTCATCTGATGAAGGGAAATGCCATGGCTGGCGTGGTCGATAATTACCTCATGGTGGCCATATCCTTCAATGGCTTGCTGCAATCCCCGGGGCAGCTCTGGAAGGAGAGGATCATCGTCCAGGATAGGATAAAGATTTTCAACTATCCGTATATCCCATTCTCCCGTCAGCGGTACCTGCAAGGATGCTGGGGGTGTAAGATGTTCATTGCCGCGGCAGAAGGGACAGGATTCCACATGCTCCCGTGTATCTCTTTCCACTTTTTCTTCATTTTTGCGGGGTCTCTTACCCCGCGCTGTAGAAATCAATACTGATTGGGAGGGGACAATGGGATCAATTCTAATTTCACGAATATTTTTATCATCCATGGTTACTCCTCGACCTTTTTTTTGCCTTTCCAGTTGCTGACTGAGTGTATTCATTTCGCTTTTGGTGTTTTTTTCTGCACAGAATTACATTCATTGATGGACATAATATTGATAGCAGAAATTTTACTTAGGAGCTTGTCGGATTTAATGGAACAAGCGTAATTATTCTTGACAAAACAGGATATATTGATCAATAAAATTGTACTAAATGAGTGTTCATTCATTTTCTGTTTCATATTCATATAATTAAGAAAAATTAGCAAAAAGGGAGGAAGTAATGAGAATTACAGCACTGGCTATGGCGGCAACTATGATCTTGGCTGGCAGCGCTTACGCAAGCAGCGCTCCAGAAGCACCTAAAGAAGACAATCATTGTGTAGGCTCAGGACCACAGGCACCTCGTGATGTTGATAGTCTTATTGGTACCAACCAGGTACTTTTTGAAATGGCTCCAGATTTTGCCGATATGAATCTGTGTAACGTCCATTTTCATCGTAATGCTGAGCACAAAGCCGCAGCATATTCTACTTTTGTTAAAGATGGCGATCACTCAGGGTGGGCTTGTCAGGAGCCTGCGGCAGGTCGCATCGGTAAAGAGCATGTTGATTATAAAGGTTGCCAGGGCATCGCTGAAGGCGACACCATTGAGGTTCACTGGGTCTATACAACTTGTGACACCGAAACTAAAGGTGTAAAACCCCTGGGCGGCGGACTGAGCGCCTGTATGACCTCGACTTGCGCCAATCCTGAACTGCATGTTGTAGCACAGGTTTTCGTACTGGAAAAAGGTGGAAAACTTAAATTCACCGACACCAAGCCACCTGCGTATAGTGATGCTAGTGTTATGTACACAGGCTCTACCACAGGCACCTCATATTCCAATAGCCACTGTTCACCATACTCAGTTACCTGGAATGTAAGAACAAACTGCCAAACTCTGGATATCGACGATTTCAGCACCTGGTGTGCTAAAAACAAATATAACGATAACCATGCCCATGGCGTAAGAGCTCTTGTCACTTCTGAAAGCCTTCTTAGCCCGATCAAAAAATAAGCAGGATCTTTTATAGACAGCCGAGGCTATCTGATCTCGGCTGTTTCCCCTTTCAGTCTTTGCTTTATATTACTATTTCTTTTCAGAAACCATTGCATCAGGGAGTTACGGCAACCATCTCGCCTTCAGCTCAGACAATTCCATTCACCCTGACCTCTGTCCGTACGCTTACTTTTTATTCTATAATTTCCAGAACCTGAGCGCGAATTTCAAACTGCATGCTGAAAAGGTATTCACCGCAAGAGCAAAAAGTTTGGCGGGGCAACCGCCTTGCCGGGCTTTTCAGAAATATTTTCTCTGGAAAGGCGAAACAGACCTGTAACTTCACCACCATCACTTGTGAAATAAATATTACCATCAGGCCCCATGATTATTCCGCAGGGGCGGGCAAAACGACTACCGTCTGCACGCTGAAATCCAGTGACAATATCGCTTACAACTCCGGTTGGCTTTCCTCCGGAGAAGCTAACCATAGCAATTTTAGGTGGTCTTTTTGAAGCATTATTACCACCCGTTGGAATTGCCCAGGAGCCATGGATAGCTATTAAGGCATTGTTGGTGAATTCCGGGCCCAGAACAGAGCGCGTTACAAAGGTTATTCCTTCAGGGGTACTCCGGGCAGCAAAGGTGACCATTGGCTTTGATGCATCAGAGGCTGGACGAGGTGGGCTACTTGTGGCACAGAGGCCGCTTCGAAATCTTCCGTTGTAATACTGAAACCAGGGCATGCCATGATAGGATCTATTGGACAGGGCAGTGAAAATTTCTGGCGGCTGATTAAAACCCAGGTTGTCAGGGCCTGCATTTGTTGCATACAGTATATCGGTGTCTGGGTGAAATGTGAGTCCTATGGGATTACGTAATCCTGATGCGTATGGCTGTAGCTGGGTACTTGCGCCACTTTCATTAAGAACGTACACCCCTCCCCGGCGTCGCTCGAATGGGTAACTATTGTCTAGATACTCATCAGAACAGTTGCCGCTGATACCCAGGCCGATATATAACTTTTGGTCTGGCCCGTTTACCACTGTACGGCTCCAGTGGCCACCTGTCTGATAAGGCAAGGGCGTCAACAGGGAAAAATCATCGCGCGAGGGAAAAGAATGAATTCCCGAATAGGAGGCAATGTACAATCCAGCGGTCTCTGCGACGATAATTTTATTATTTCTATAGGCGACACTGTGATTTCTTCCTGACAGGGTGACAAGTGTCTCCGGCTCAGTATACGGCAACTTTAGCCGGTAGATATCCGCCCTCTTTGAGCCGAAAAGGAATTCCTTGTCAGGGCCTATGGTGAGAAAGCGTGGCCCGTGCATCTTTGCAAGAAAATCTATCCGGGTACCTTCAGGAACTTTAAGTTGGACGCTATGACCATCCACCGTGAGATTTTGATTTTGCAGAGAGAGACCGTGGCAGACTGTAAAGCCCAGGAGCAGTATAAAAGGGAGAAGAGAGGAAGTGACGAGAAGTTTCTTCATTGGCGCTCTCCTTAATAATCAGTTCAGGATTTATTTGTCATTTGTGATTTCCACTAAAGCTCAGGTAATACCGGAAAACAGATCGGAGTCTGCGCTTCCATGAGAAGGTATTGTCAAAGCCCAAGGGGACTGAATTTTTTTCGCGTATTATCAGCGAAAATAATTCTGTCTCCCGAATAATAACGGAAAAATAAAATCGGTCCCCTCCTATTTAATTTATAACTGAGCTTTAGTGGTAATCACATACTCATTAATTTAATACTGTTTCAGCACAAGATCCATCAGGGTATCTTTCCACGTGTAGTTTCCTATAAACATATGCAGTACACCCTTTCAGTCATTGTTTGTTCTATCTTTCTATTTCTTCTCAGAAGTCATTGAATCAGGAAGTTTAACGGCAATTACCTCGCCTTCAGCACAAACAATACCATTCACCCTGACCTCTGTGCGGACTATGATTTTTCGTTCTTTAATTTCTTGAACCTGACCACGAATTTCCAGCTCTTCACCCAGGACCACTGGTTTTAAGAAGCTGACCTGCAGGGATGCAGTGACAAAGCGAAGTGTGGGTTGGCTCCCCATTTTTCGTCCTGCAAAACGATATGCTGCAGCGGATGCGGTACCAATACTGTGACAATCAATCAAAGAGCCGATTAAACCTCCATAGACGTAGCCAGGAATTGATATGTGGTAGGGCTTTGGTGTAAATACCGCAATCGATTCGTCCCCATCCCAATAACTCCTTATTTGAAGTCCCTGGCTGTTTAGCTGACCGCATCCATAGCAGTGATTAAAATCATCGGGGTAGTAATCCTGAAATGCCTTTTTGCCCATGGGAACTCCTCTTGTACAGGGCAGGCTTTGCTGCATGCTCCGCTCTTTAATGTATAGTTCATGGTAATACTATAAATGCTAATGAAGGAGTGTCAAAATTCGACATAGAGGATTTCAGTTATTATCATTTATGTAGATCTTACAATTATGGGTGAGGGACAGATATGCCAGAAAGACCCTTCAGGATTCTTACAGCAGTAGCGCCCTATGATGGTCACGATGCTTCGGTTTTGGCCTTGAACAGAGCCTTGCTAAAAGGACAGGTACCAGTAGAAGTGATTTATCTGGGCTTTAACATGACATGCGAGCAGATCTGCGCTGCAGCTCTTCAGGAAGGTGTTGATGCTATTGCTGTAGCCTCATATAATGGCGGTCATCTCCACTTCTATCCCTACCTGGTTCAAGCTCTGGCCACTGAAGGTGCAGCAGGTATTCTGGTGTTTGGTGGTGGAGGGGCGACTATCAATCCCCAGGATAGCATTATCATAGAAAATGCAGGGGTCAGCAAAATATACGGCCTGGACATGTCTTTGTCCGAAGCTGCAGCCGACATACTCAGTCGTCTCATTCAGAAAAACTCCAAGACAGCTGCCGTACAATCCATCGAAAATGTACTGGCAGGTGCCAAAAGCAAAGATTCTCTCGCCCTTGCCCGGTTGCTCCTGCTTGTTGGCAGTCCTGATAAGAATCTTTTTTTGCAGGCAGCAGGTAAAAACAGGCTGCATAAGTTTCTTGACGGTGGAGTAAGTAGTACTGCAAAGCTTATTGCTGTGACCGGAGACGGTGGTGCGGGCAAGAGTACAGTTATTGATGAGTTCGTTCAGCGATTCCTGGATAATTATCCTGATAAGTCCATTGCAATTATTGCCAATGATCCAACAACCGTTACTGATAATGTTGCCAGCACCTTTTTAGCTGATCGGGTGCGGATGAATTCAATTTACGATCCAAGAGTATTCCTGCACTCAATAGGGACGGGTAGCCCCTACGCTGCCATTAATCCTGCACTCAAGGAAATGATACAGGTATTAAAGGCGAGTGATTTTGACCTGGTAATGATTGAAACTCCAGGTACTGGACAAACAGGGCTTGATTTACGACCACTTGGCGCAGATCAGGTAGTGTATGTGAAGACCAGGGAGTATGGAGGAGAGCTGCAGCTCCAAAAAGATCAATTATTACAAGATGCTGACCTGATTGTTCTTAACAAGGTTGATTTGGAAGGGGCAGAGACGGCTTTCAAGGACTTGCAGGCAGTTCTTGAGCAGAGTGGGAAAGAGAATCAGCTTGTTGGGGTGACGGCAAAAATACATCGCGATCCAGGCATGGACAGTCTCTTTGGAATGCTGGCCACCAAACTTGGCTGGCAGGCTGAGCCTGTCAAAGTTCAGAGAGATATCTTTCAATACTCGAAAAAAGCAGTGCTGGTGCCCTATGAAAGAAGAGGGTATCTATCAGATATCATATCAAAAGTAAGAGGTTACGATTCCTGGGCTAAAGAACAAATAGATTTGGTGCGTCAAAGGCCAGGTAATTTAGACAGGCTTGATCCAGAAAGCAGGAATTTGCTCCTTGAATGGCCTCAGATTTGGCAGGAAATTTCAAAACAGGCAGCAGCCAAACTTGGCAGCAAACCATACACCATTACTCCAAACGGCCTCAAACTTCCTAAAGTTGCACTCCCTGAACCAGAGGACCGATCTGAATCACTTCGCTTTCTTCTTGAGGAAGGACTGCCTGGGCATTTCCCCTACGCCACAGGTATTTATCCCTTCCAGGGTCAAACCGGAGCTGTAATAACCAGACAGTTTGCAGGCCTCCATGGCCCTGAAGAAACCAACCAACGTCTGCACCTGCTCAACCAGGATGTTGCAAAGCCTCGGCTCAGTATTGCCTTTGATGGTATCACTCTCTATGGAGCCGACAGTGACAGTGATCCTGGTAGTCTGGGAAAAATAGGGGAAGGCGGTGTTTCTATTGATTCATACGAAGATATGAAGCTGCTCTTGAAAGGCTTTAATCTCTCTGAGATAAGTACCTCCATGACCATAAATGGCCCTGCTCCAATTATTTTGGCAATGTACATGCTTGCGACCCTGGAACTTGAAGAAGAAAAGCATGAAAAATTAATGGGTCGT
The DNA here is from genome assembly GCA_947260045.1 of uncultured Desulfobulbaceae bacterium. Lineage (GTDB taxonomy): Bacteria > Desulfobacterota > Desulfobulbia > Desulfobulbales > Desulfobulbaceae > CAMYOP01. The sequence continues at coordinate 2,489 of CAMYOP010000045.1, read as the reverse complement.
TCGCTCAACAAAAGAGAAAAGAACGATCTACGGACTCAGGTTTTCAAAGGCTTGCGTGGCACTGTCCAGGCAGATATCTTAAAAGAGATACAGGCCCAGAATGAATGTATTTTTCAGCCAGAATTTGCTGTTAAGCTCCTGGGGGATATTCAGGAATTTTTCATTGATAATAATATCGAGCGTTTTTATTCACTGAGCATTTCAGGATATCATATTGGCGAGGCAGGTGCATCGCCGATCCAGGAAATGGCCTTCACCCTGGCCAATGGTTTTACCTATGTTGAATACTTTTTAAGCAGGGGCCTCAAGGTCGATGATTTTGCTCCTAACCTGTCATTTTTCTTCAGAGTTTCCCATGAAGCAGAATGGCTGGCCTATGGCGCTGTATGTCGTAAAATATGGGCCATTGCCATGCGGGATCGCTATGCTGCAGCGCCTCGCTCCCAACGTTTCAAGTTCCACACCCAGACTTCCGGTCGTGCCCTGCAGGCTTCCGAGTGGGATACTCTTAATCCGTTGCGCCAGACCTATCATGCTCTTGTCGGTCTTCTGGCCAATACGAATTCACTCCATGTGGATTCAGCAGATGAACCAATGACAACTCCTGGTGAAAAATATGTCAGGCAGGCCGCCAGGATACCAAGTTATTTACGAGAAGAGGCCGAGGGCTTTGTTATTCAGAACCTGCTATCTGGTTCCTATGCCTTCAGGACTTTAATGGGTGAGGTGCAGGAAGGTATTCTCAGTGAATTTGAGCGCTTAAATCAGCTTGGTGGAGTAGGTCCTGCCACAGAACAGGGATATCAACGACGCTGCATCGCGGAAAACTCTTCACGCTATGAAAACGAGCGTCGAATTCCGGAAAATAATTCAGCCAAATGAAAGACTGCAATCAATGTGGCAAATGTTGTATCAAATACGCTGATGGTGGCCTCTCTGCCACTTCGGAAGAAATCAAAATGTGGGAAATTTTTCGGCCTCATATTTATAAATATGTGAGCGATGGAAAAATCTGGATCGACCCGGATACAGACGAGCAACTAAGCCATTGTCCATTTCTGGAAAAAATTCCCGGTAAAAATAATACACCTGGACAGGAAAAATATACCTGCGGCATTTATCGCGACCGCCCGGAAGATTGTCGACTTTATCCAACCAGTATTTCAGAAATGATCAGAGATGAGTGTGAGATGATTGAGGCGATCGATTTGAAAGATCCAAAGCGAGCGAAAATCAAACTGGATGCACTCATGAGTGACAGTCGGCCACCCGGTGTTTAGCCGGGAAGTTGGACCCGTCCCGTTAATTGCAGAGGCACGGAATGATCGCTGGGGACGTATTTAGGAAGGCCATTCTGAAAACCCGCATATCGTAGCCACGTATGCACCACCATATTGAACACGCATTCCTTAGGGTACGTTTAATTTTAAATGTATATTATTATTTACATTATGTATGTTTTTATATACTATATGTACATATTATCTAACACACGAGGAAATATCGATGAAATCACTTAACGTATCATTCGAGGAAAAAAGTACCTGGATTTCACTGGGTATCATCACTTTTGTATTTGCAGGCTACTTTTCGCAGGTATATCAGGGTCTGGTCAGTGGCACCCTGGACAAGGCGGCCGTATTCGGTCTGTTTATAGGCGCGGTCATTGCCATCATCGTATTGGAGATCTTCCTGCATATCGTGATCGCCGTTCTAAATGTGAAAGATGCCGATCAACCCGGTGATGAAAGAGACCGCCTGTTCTCTATGAAGGCCGGGAATATTGCAGGATGGGTCCTGGGATTCGGTGTTTTAGTCATTGCTGCACATACCTTCATGCAAGAGTTGGATTCTCTTTGGGTTGCCAACCTGTTGCTATTCGCCGTGTTCGTTTCCCAGGTGGTGAGCTACGCACTTCAAATATTCTACTATCGGCGCGGATACTGAGATGAAACCCGCCATCAGCAATAACATCAGGAGACTGCGGTTTGATCATGACGAGATGACCCAACAGGCGCTGGCCGAAGCGATTGGTGTCACCCGGCAAACCGTCATCGCCATTGAAAAGGGCAAGTATTCACCCTCACTTGAGGTCGCATTTAAAATTGCAGACACTTTCTCTGTAACGCTGGACCAGGTATTTCAATACCAGGGCGGCAAGTGATTCCAATCAGTCCTTATCGGCTACCCTGGCAGGTATACCCGGCTATCAGAAGACTAAGATCCCAACCCACGAAGCACAGTGGCACCGGTCTCGGTGTCACTTGCGTTACGCCGGAACATTTCAAACAATTCCCGGCCCATACCATCTGCGGCGTCCTCAGATCCCGGACCCGGGCCCGGACGTTCACTTAATGCAGTATCAGGCACATCAACTTTCATGATTCCCGCCTGGGCATCAATCAGTACCAGGTCACCGTCCCGTACCTTGCCAATCAGGCCGTTGCCGAGGGTATCGGGAGTGACATGAATCGCTGCCAATACCTGGC
>CAMYOP010000044.1:5499-18325 GCA_947260045.1 uncultured Desulfobulbaceae bacterium | reverse complement strand
GCCCTGATGAACAGAAAACTTCAGCGCAAAGTTGAAACCGTCTTTCTGATGACCGGATTTCGCTGGATATATATCAGTTCAAGTATCATTAAAGATGCGGCGCGACACGGTGGTGACATTGATGGCGTAGTTCCTGTTCATGTTCAAAAAGCCCTCCAGCAAAAATTCGATAAATAAACTTCCTTATCATCTATGGTTTCACCTGAAAAAATTCGTCGCGATTTCACCATACAGGGATTCAAGTGGATACTCTCAACTATTATCCTCTTGCTTTGCTATCCTTTGTATCGCTTCATTGGCTTTAAGGTAAAGCCAAAGCCACGTCATATTCAAATAAATAAACTGATCAAGCAGGGAAGTTTTCACGTTGAACGTGATTTTCTTATTTTCATGGGTGATAAGGGACCTTGGGCAGTTTCTAGAACCTGTACCCATCTTGGCTGTCGGGTAAATTACCGAGAGAACTTGAAAATGATTGTTTGCCCTTGTCATCAAAGCAAGTTTACCCCAGAGGGTAAACTTATTACCGGACCTGCAAAATCTGACTTACCCAGACTTTTAGTTGAAACCAAAAAGGATAATGATGGCGTTATAAATGGGTATGTGGTGACGATATGAAATGTCCCGCTTCCCTCTCTGGAGGGATACCAGGCAGGCAGTTCCTGCTTGATACAAACTGGGGCGGCAGTTGTTTAATCAGCCTGTTCATCTCAGTACTTTCAGGGATTGTTCTCGCTTTTCAGTATGACTGGACAGAACCGTTTTATTCTACCACCACCATTGAAGTGGTAGTCCCTTTTGGCTTTTTTTGGCGTGGTCTCCATTATTATTCAAGCCAGGCTTTTTTTCTTTTTCTCCTGGTCCACCTTGTCATTATTATCTGGAAGAACGAATACTCATTCAAACAATCAGCGTGGATTCGATTGACCATGAGTATCCCTGTAGCCTTACTACTTCTCTTTACAGGCTACGTACTCCGCGGTGATGCCACAGGTGAAGCTGCTGGAGTCATTGCTGAAAACATTACCCTGTCTTTGCCTTTTATAGGTGAGCTGCTCAATGACCTGCTTTTTGCACTCAAGGCAAATGGCACTAAAAGAGTTTATGCCAATCATCTTATTTCTCTCATGGTTCTGGGGGGATATTGTATATGGCCCCATTTGAGACGCTACACTTCGCCCTGGCGCAATCATCTGGTAGTTATCATCTCTACGCTATTTCTTTCTATTTTAGTAACAGCCCCCATGGAGCCAGACCAGATAGGACTCCTGCATATTCAAGGCCCATGGTTCTTTTTGGGCCTTCAGGAACTCCTGCGCTATATGCACCCCTTCTGGGCAGGAATTTTTTTTCCAAGCATCGTAATTATCGCTCTCTTTCTCATGCCTCAAGAAAAGGAACAAAAGAGTTCCTATATCTTTCTCATGCTCGGCTGGATACTCATCTATGGTATACTTTCATTTATAAGCCTTAGCAGAGTCTGAATTTTTTTATACATCAAGCCAGTCAACTAACTTTTCTTTTTAATTACCCCCATCAATTGACGAAGATCATCAATAATCAAATCAGGCTCCACATGATCAAGCTGTGAATCATTATCACGGAGACGCATAGACCTGTAATCACCCACAAAAAAGGCCGTTTTCCAACCAACCTCATGTGCTGGGAATATATCTTTTAAAAAATCATTCCCCACATACAATATTTCATCAGGTCTCACACCTTCTTTTTGCAGCATTGTGTTCAGTTTTTTAAAGAGTATTGATGAGGGTTTGCCAATGCCTTCGCGGTAAGAGTAAAGACAATATTTCGCAGTAAAACCATACGATTGAACAGGTTGAGAAAAAAGTGTTTGCAAGATAAGCTCGGTATAAAACTGGGCATTTGATAGTATCCCCAAGATGCAACCTTGTTTCTGAAGATACTCAATGACAGCAAGGGCACCGGGCATTGGCCAGACAGGATTCACCCTGCATTCATAGGACATGGCACAAACTTTTAGGCGTTCTCTGTTTATACTGCCAATACCAAGAGCCTGCAGGGTGTTGTGCCAAACCTGGAGGATATCTATCTCGGGTTTACATACACCCAGACGAGTAAGCTGATCACGGCTGCTTATTAGTTCATCCCGAAAAACATCTATGCCCTGAGTGTCGTCAGCTAAATCTTCAAGAGTAATCCCTCCGTCAAGCAAAGCCTGTTTAAATGCAGGCTCATCATCCCCAGCACTATCGGGCCCGACATCTCCTGCTGCTGATATTAGAAGCGTTCCATATACATCAAAAATTACGCAGCGCACTGCAATTTGTTCAAGTTTTGTAGGACATCCAGTAGGAATGGTCTGCAGTGGAGTAGAGCACTTTTTTATTATTCCCAACAACTCATCATTTAGTGATGCATCAATGGCAATTTCCATACCTTTTTACTCGACCTGAAGCAGCGTTAGTCTTTCCGGTTCTAAAAACCTGTCCAGTAAAACATTCCCATCAAGAACGTCTAAATTTGTATATCTGCAGGCCTCCAGTTTCTGATAGACGCCAAACAAACGCTTTCCATATTTTTCTAGGCTATAGCGTTTTATCAGAAGATCTTTATTGCCTGTCAGCTCCTGCTCATAATTATCAAGACAGAGAAGTGATGTTGGTATTATTTCAGAACGCTGCCCAGGACTTGCTGCTGCACGACGAATAATTTTTTCTTGTAACTCCTCATCAAGACAACCAAAATCCACACGATTATCCTGAATCATACTCTGAAACAGTCGGTCATATGCTCCCGCAGTTGGAAGGCGTCCATATGACTCCAGCATTCTGATAAAACCAGCCCAAACCCTGTCCATAATTCTGCCCCGATTGAGCCAGTCAACGGGGACATCCAAACGTTTATAGAGTTGATTAAGTTTAATCCCCTCCTCTCTAAACTCATTTGTTATCTCCGGTAAATCACGACCGCAAACAGGCCTGCCAACCAACCATGGTTCCAGAAAGGCAAGGCCAAAGCCTTCTTTAACACTTGTGGTTAATAAGCCTTTAGACATTTGCAAAAGCTCTGGAAAACTTTTACCGGAGCTATTGCTCAGCTCAAACTCAACGGGAAGATCCAGTTCTTTGGCAAATCTTTTCCAGGCGTTATAACGAGGCTTTTCTTTGGGGTTTTCAGGGCCAAGGGTTGTTGCAAAAACGTTGTCACAACAATACAGAGCTGTCCAGAGTAAGAATTCTCCTATGTTTTTCCTCCTGATAGCTCTGGTAGGGTAAAGCCAGAGATCAGGCCTGCCCTCTGTTTTGTGTTTTTCAAAATCCACATCACTGAGTCGGACGGGATTGGGCAGTCGATGCAGACAAAGAGGATCCACTCCAGCTTTGCTGAGAAAATTATAATCCCTCTTGTTTATAACCCCATAATGAATATGCTCGGCCAACGGATAAAGTTGTCTGTACATCTTCAGGTGATTGCCAGAGGCTAAATGCTCAAGCATCAGATGATAATTGTTAGGACGTCCATCTTCGGCAAAATCATGGATGTGAAGAAGCAGATGGTATCCTTTAGCAGCCAGCTTTACAAGCGCACCTGGCAATGCAAGGTTTTTCCCCAATGAATGATTGTGGACATGCCAGATATCTGGCAAACCGCCTAAGGCTTCTTTTGCCTCTGCTTCCATCATGCTGGCAAGCTCTGCAGAGGAGACAGGTGGACGGTCCAGTTCATACTGGAGTCCTGGAATAACTCGGTAATCAGCTGTCCACCATGGTTCTGGTTTTTTTCCAGTCAGAACAACGGTGGAAACATCATGTCCAGCCAGTGATTTTACCGTGTTCTCTATAATTCTGGTAACACCTCCAGCCTGAAGGTGATAATGAACAAGTGCTATACGCATAATATAAAGGTGAGTTATATTTTTTTATCGAATCTTTTTCTGTAGGCTTCCAGTTCAATCATAGGAGGTCTCTCCTCCTCAAAAATTTCATGGATAACCTGTTCATATTGCTCATCATGTGCCTGAAACTGACGCAAGTTAGCTGTAAAATCAGGAAGATCAGAACTCATCCCCTTCATTTTAAGCCGTTTTAAAAAAGTACGTAATATGCCAAAAGACATTTTGCCAAGATCTCTGGTTGTCTGATGACGATGAACTCTCTGATCCATGTCAGTCTGGGCAAATGCCTCCAGGCCAAATGATGAATAAACATCTATAAGATGGGAGGTCTCTACGCCATAGCCAACAGGAAATGGTAATTTTTCAAGCACCTCTCTCCGAACAGCATACTCACCGGAAAGTGGTTGTATAATTGCTGTAAGCTCAGGGAAAAATAAAGAAAAAAGAGGGCGGACAAGTATTTCTGTCACTCTCCCTCCTCCCGAAGGACGTATCTTGTTTGACAGGGTCAAAGGCCTATCATAAAAAGCCTTCACATATTTTACTTCAGAACGGTAAATAAGTGGAGCAACCAGTCCGTAAACAAAGCGAGGATGAATATTTTTAATATCAGCGTCAACATACACGATAATATCCCCAGTCAGCTGATAGATAGCCTTCCAGAGATTCTCCCCTTTCCCTCTTTTAAACCCCATATCAGCTAAAATATTACTGGCAAGATAGACATCTGCCCCAAAGCTGGCGGCAACCTCTCTGGTCCGATCTGTCGAGCCGGAATCGACAACAGCTATTTCATCAAGAAGCGGGTAACGATCCTGGAGTTCCGACTTAAACAGGACAACTTCTTTGCCGATAGTCGCCTCTTCGTTGAGAGTGGGAATACAAAGAGAGATGGTAATGCCTTGTCTTTCCTTTTCCTTAACAAGGCGAAGAAGATCCCTGAACTGAGAATGATGACAGGTGTTTGATTGGAGCCAATTATTGATATTAAGCACAAAGTTCTCCATCAATGACCAATAAGACACCTATCAACTGGGCAAGCCCCTTGGTAATAGGATCAATTTCAATATATTCATCAGGATAATTAATGTTTTCGCCATTACTTATGCCAATACATATCGCTGGCAGGTTCTGCTCCACATACGCAGAAATAGTTGAGGAATAAATTGTATCGCTTGGTACTATTTCCAGATTCGTCATTACCTGTCTTGTCATTTCGACAAAAGGATGGGTTGCCTCAAGCCCTCCTGCCTTGCTTCGAGCAATTACGTCCAGAGAGACGGTGACCCCAGCTTGCTGCTCAATGTCGTTTAAAATAGTATCAATCTTTTTTACTGTTTTCTGTATAGAGTCATCAATGTTACTACGCAATTGAAACTTGAGAAAAGAATTTCTGGCTGGAATTTTATAGGATGCGCCACCTTGGACAGCGCCAAGTACCAAGTCTGTGTGAGTATCATCAGACAGTTTAATTGCCTGAAGCCTGGTTATAACCTGATTTATAACTTCCACTGCACTTTGCTCACTCACCTTTCTATTCACATTACAGCTGATCATTCCGCCCAAAGAGGCCATTGATCGAAACTGGAGACGTCCAAGAGGTGCCCCTTCTATGCCGATGCAATGGGAAATAGTTTTATGGTAATTACTCAGAAAAAAACGAATCCCCCCGAGATTACCATGATCCAAACTATTTACCGCAGCTATAAAGAGCAAATCATTTTTCAAGCAAATATCAAGTCGTTCGAGAATCGTCGGTAAAGTTGTCAGGGTAGCCAGGCCAAGGCTATTGTCGGCAACTCCTGGTCCATGTATCTTTCCCGCATCTACTCTGCAGGTATGCTCTTCATTTATGGAAAAAGGAGTATCACAGTGAGCAGTGAGTAGTATCGTTTTCTGAGAATTGCTCCCTGACAAAAAACCAAGTCCATTACCGATTCCATCAGTGGAACAATTTTGAAGACCGCATTCGGTGAAGCGTTGTTTTATAAACTCTATGCGTTTAGATTCTGCAAAGGTGGGCGAAGGAATCTCACTGACCATCACCAGGTTTGCCAGAAGCATTTCCCTGAATGGTTCAAGCTTTTCAGCAAATCCACACACTTTATCCAGAAGCCTTTTTGGTGCCGAAATGTCCATTAACCACTTAAACCATGGGGAAATTTAAGATTCCCCTCTCAATTTAAACTGCAGACTCGCTCTTTTAACTTACCCATCACCATCAACTGGCCTACCATAATCATCTTCAAAACGCTCTATATCATCTTCACCGAAATAATCACCAAGCTGTATTTCAATAAAGACCATCTCAACCTCGCCTTTATTTTGGACTCGATGAATTGCCCCCTGATAAATGTCGATTGACTCTCCAGGACCTAGTTCAATTTGTCTGTCATCAAGAGTAATTAAACCACGGCCTTTGATGACAAACCAATGCTCCTCTCTGTGTTTATGACGCTGTAAGGATAAACGCTGACCTGGTGAAACAACAATTTTCTTAATTTTATGATCCTCGTCATCAGCTAGAATAGTAAAAGAGCCCCAGGGACGATGATCTATTGTTCTTATAAACTCTTCTTTTTCAATTCCAGACATATCTTTTTCCCTGGTTATTCCAGAAGGAAAGCACGATCACTCTTGGGGTAAAAGATGAACACACCAGCCTGTCAACCTGCTTAACCTGCTAACCAGTAAAACTGATAGGGTTTGAACTCCTCTACACCTTGTAATTCCTTGCCACTAATAAGGTCGACAAAGCGATCTTTATTTATGGCAAGTGGTCCCAGATCTTCCACATGAAACATCTGCGATCTGGAGCTGACATTATGGATGCAAAAAACAGAACTTCCATTTTCTCCTGTACGAACGAGTCCAAAAAAATGTTTTTCCAAATCAAGTATCAGCTGTGGTGCGTCTGGATGAAAAGCTCTGTTATTTTGACGTTTTTCAAGGAGATCTTTGTATACGGTAAAAACTTTACTACTTATCGTCTTCTGGTCATCTAAAAGCGCATGCAATGTATCAGCCGACCATTTCCCCCGGTTTATTGTTCTATTTTGTCCCGTTTCTTTCACTCCTGACAGATTATTTTGTGCACCGAACAAACTGTGAAAATATATTGCAGGTATACCTCTGAAACAGAGCATGATAGCCTGAGAACAAAGAAAACGAAGTATTTGCCAATCAATATCATCAGGCCTGGAGGGATCTTTTAATGCATCAAAATATGTACTATTGAGTTCATAGGGAGTATCCCTTCCTTCCCTGTCACTCCGACTGGAAACCAGCCCTCCACAATCCTTTACAGTACTGACAAGACTATCTATTTCATTTGCAGTCAGCAAATTCTCCAAAGGACGGATACCAATACCATCGTGGGAGGCCGTAAAATTAATGAAAGTACTTCCCTGGGGAGGTGCTTCAAGTGAAGATGCCCATTGTTGCAGATGACTTGCCGATCCCTTATGAATGGTATGAAGCAACAAAGGAGGAAGGCTGAACTGATACACCAGATGTGCTTCATTCCCATTGCCAAAATAACTGACATTTTCATCATGGGGTAAATTTGTTTCTGTCAGGAGCATAGTTCCAGGTGCAACATTATCAAGCACATCACGTAGAAGCTTTGCGATTTCATGTGTTTGAGGAAGATTCACACAGGAAGACCCTATCTCCTTCCAAAGATAGGCAATTGCATCCAGCCGGATCATGGAAGCGCCGTCAGCAATATAGGCAAGCATGATATCAATAATTTCCAGGAGTACATCAGGATTGGCAAAGTTAAGATCCACCTGGTCATTACTGAAGGTGGTCCAGACAAATCTTTCCCCGTTCACCGTGTTTACTGGCGATAACAGCGGGCTGGTCCTGGGCCTGATGACCTTGTTCAAATCAGTCTTTGGCTCAACTTCTATAAAATAATCTCTGGCTGGAGCAATTGCGCCCTTGTACTCTTCAAACCATTTAGAATGACAGGATATATGATTCAGCACCAGATCAACCATCACATCAAAATTACTTGAAAGGTTTTTTATATTTTCCCAGGTACCCAAACCCTCATCTACCTTACGATAATCAATAACAGAGAAGCCATCGTCTGAACTATATGGAAAGAAAGGAAGGATATGAACACCACTGAATAAGTGGTGCAGATATTGGAGCAAAAAATGGTTGAGGGTCACAAGCGAAGCTTCTGACTGTTTTTGGACCATGTCACCATATGTTATGAGCAGACAAGACTTCTCACTCCACTGGGCATCTTCACGGTCGCAGCTTTCTTGAAGAAAATGATACCGACTTGCCACAATGGCCATCCGCTCAAGTAGTCGGTCGACATTATGGTCTGGATATAACCTTTTCAACCTGGGTTGCAGGCAATCTTTAAATGTACTTATCAATCTCCACATGATTCAACCCTCTTGAAAAGAGTTCTGGAAAACAGTCCAGAGAGAACCAATAACCAGGATATTCCCCGAGTTTACATCTGATACTTGATATTACTAAGCAGCATCCGAAGTCCATATTGTAAAACAGGATAACTGTAATAGCGTTTCGCCTGCTTATAATTATGTTCAACTATATCTCTTTTATAATCTTCATCATCAAGAAGCTTCCGAGCCTCTTTGACTATGGCTTTGTTTATAAAACCATCCATGAGCGGTACTTTGAATTTTTTGGGTTCAATATCCCGTACCCAGACAGGATACCTGTTTACAATTATGGGTATCTGAAAATAAAAGGCCTCAAGCAAAGCATTGCCAAAGCCTTCATATACACTTGGATACATGACAAGATCTGCATGGGGATAAATGTCGTGCAATACATATGTTTTCTCGCCATCACCATTCACTTGTCGATGTTCACCTACCCTGTGGCCCCAAAAACGAACGTCCACCCCTTCAAGTTCAGCAAGTTCGGCAATCTGCTTGGGATAATCACTGCCTTCATCCCCTCCAGCATGAGAAATTATTAACTTACATGATGGATCTCCAAGTCTTCTCAAAAGAGCAATACTGCTTTCAATACCTTTTCGAGGGACAATACGGGTCGGCTGCAAAATGAGTTTATCATCAGGCTCAAGACCCATCTGTTCCCTTACATCCAGGTTATAGGTATCAATTCCCTTGGCTGACGTATGAAAATCAAAAACGTTGGGGAGAAGGATGGAAGAAAGACCTTTACGCAATGCCAGTTCCTCACGAGCCGCCTGGTTGATAACCACATGCTGAAGGTTAATGTCTCTGGGGGGAAACGCCATATCTATAAAATCAGGAACGTTGTTTACCTGAAAGCGAGTCCGTTCCCAATAAAAATCATGATGATGGGCAATGGCTGGCATGACTGTTTCAGACAAAAACTCACTAAGAGCAATACCCAAGGGAATATGCATGGGAATAGTCAGGGCATTTTGGATTATGAGGAGAGAAATATCAAATTCCCTGACAAAATCATAAATGGTTCCCTTCAAATACTCAGCCAGATGATGTATACGACGGGTAACAATGGGAGAACGATGGGTTTTCCCCCAAACCTCCTGGTTTATCCATTGGTTTTCAGGGTGTCCAAAATATGCTTCCGGAATGCACATTGAAACATTATCGGCTCGGTCAAGCATTCCAGCATACCAATAGCTAAGGTGTTTATCCTGCCAGAGCACCTCTGCCCACTTGGCGGACTCCAGCGAAACACCATCGGTGCCTGCAAAACGTGTAGAAATAAAACCAACTCGCTCTGGCATAGGAATAATTCTTAGAGAGGGAAATAGTTTGTCTCGTTATTTCCATGATATATAAAGCTATGGTCCGAGTCAAGCCAGGGACAGTACAAGTCCTACATTTACTGTCACAGGGTACTGGACATTCAGCCAATGCCATGACATTATAGAGACATCTTTATACTTTCCCTCACTGGAAGAACATGGAAGAGCAAACCCTACAAAAACACGCCTATACCATTTTACAGGCTTCACTTGAGGCAGTCCGCCCTCAACAATCCGTCATAGAAGCAATGGGTTTACAACAAAATATCCTGAGCATCGGGTCCCAAACAGTAGACCTTTCAGCATTTAAAAAAATATGTGTTATTGGAGCAGGAAAAGCTGGCGGAGCAATGGCCGCAGGACTTGAATCTCTCTTAGGGAAGCAAATACACAGTGGTCTTGTTATTGTTAAAGATGGGCATGTCTGTCCTACACAAATTGTTGAATTAAGAGAAGCAAATCATCCAGTGCCAGACAAACGAAGTATAAGCGCTAGCAATGAATTGCTTGCCTATATTAAAAAACATCGCTCAGAGACCACCTTGTTTTTCTTTCTGCTTTCAGGTGGTGCAAGCAGTCTCCTGGTGAGCCCTGTACCAGGTATTTCCCTGGAAGACAAACAACAGACGAGTAAACTCCTGCTGGAATCGGGTGCTGACATTTATGAAATCAATACCATTCGAAAACACCTGAGCCAGGTGAAAGGTGGGATGCTGACAAACTATTTCAAAAATGCAAAGCTTATCAGCCTCATAATAAGTGATGTAATCGGTGACGATCTAACCACAATTGGCTCAGGACCCACTACCGGTGACCCAACAACCTGGTACCATTGTGATCAGATTCTGAAAAAATATAATTTGGAGCAAAAAATACCAGAAAGTGTTTTGCAAAGAATACACAATGGACAAAATGGCTTAATTGAAGATACACCCTTTCCTGAATCCAGCTGTTTTATTCCTGTCTCAAATTATATCATCTCAACAAACCGCCATGCCCTGGAAGCAGCAATGCGGTGTGCTGAAAAATTAGGCTACAGATCCTCACTTCTTGGCACCAAGGTACAAGGTGAAGCCCGTACAGTTGCCACCATACAAACCACCCTTGTCAAAAAAATCATTTCCGGTAAAAATTCTGAGCAGCCCCCATGCTGCCTGATCAGTGGGGGTGAAACAACTGTCTCCCTTGGTGAAAAATACGGGCTTGGCGGCAGAAATCAGGAATTTGCCCTGCAGGCTGCTATCTTGTTGGAAGGTTTAGATAACATTTTGCTACTATCAGCGGGAACAGACGGCACAGACGGACCTACAAATGCTGCAGGGGCTTACGTGACTGGCCAAAGTGTACAGAAAGCTCAAAAATTGGGATTAAATCCTGAAATGTATTTGCATAATCATGACTCGTATAACTTCTTCAGACAGCTTGACAGCCTGGTAATAACAGGACCAACGCTGACAAATGTTATGGACATCTGTATTATTTTAATTGCAGCATAGTGAGAATCTGTGGGGCTGCTTTTATGTTTTTTTTCTAATTTTAAAGCCTCTCTCTGCTGTAATTATCGCTTCATCACTGGTAAATATAATTGCTTTACTTTACTTGTTTTGAAAGTATTAAAAAAAACACAGCTAACTCAGTAATAAATAGAGAGAGATCTCTGGGTCTCCTTAAAAATTTTGTAGGAATACTCCATGGGAATGTTGACCAAAACACTTAAAACATTTACCAGGGCCAAACTTCTTAGCCTGGTATTTTATTCAGCCATGCTTGCTGTCGCTGTAATCTTGATCCTGGCTGGATCCATTACTTTTATTACAGCCAATTTGGTCCAGCTTGAGAGAGGATGGCTTGATACCCTCATCAACTGGATTGTGGCCTCAGTCACAGGAGTTGCTGGTTGGTTTATGCTGCCAGTCTTTGTGGTCGTTATAGCTGGCATTTTTCAGGAAGTTACTATCCAGCGGGTAGAACAAACATATTATCCAGAACATACACGCAGTAACAAACAACACTTCTGGCCCGATCTACAGCATGATATACGCTTTACCCTCAAGGCTCTTTTTCTCAATATACTTATTTTACCGACCTATTTATTTGGTCTTGGTTTTCTTATCTCTATTTGTCTCAACTCTTACCTGTTAGGAAGAGAATTTTTTGAAAGTGCGGCTGGGTATCACATGGGAAAAACAGAGGCCAGACAGCTAGGGCGCCTACATCGAAAAAAGGTATACAGCGGAGGGTTAATCATCACATTATTAACCTTGATCCCAATCTTCAACCTGCTGGTTCCAATTTTTGCAATTGTCTGGATGGTCCACGAATACCACAGGATTGACAATGCTTCAAAATAAACAAGTGACTCCAGTGTCATGTCAAACGCCAATTAACGCATCTTGTTTGTTCTTTTGCCTTTCCGCTTTGTTGCGGCTTCAGTTACATAACAATGCTATGTGCTTTTAGCCGCGCCTTGCGGAAAAACAAAAATGCTTCACAATATTGCGTCACTGGTCACTTGACATGACACTAGTCTGTTACCTTTTTTCGTAATTTTTTTAATTTACCTTTTTTCGACTTCACGTTTAATCGTCTTTCCTTGGAGGCTTTGCTGGGTTTTGTTGCTTTTCTTTTTTTGCGAGTGACCGAGACACTATGAATCAGTTCCCGCAAACGTTCAAGAGCATCTAGTTTGTTTTTTTCCTGACTCCTGTAACGCTTTGCTTTGATAACGACGATACCATATTTGGTAATACGGCTATCTCGCAGCCGCAGAAGTTGCTCTTTGTAGAAATCAGGCAAAGATGATTTCTTAATATCAAAGGAGAGATGGACTGCAGAAGCAACCTTGTTTACATTCTGCCCACCTGGTCCGGAGGCACGTATTGCACTGAGCTCTATCTCGTCCAAGGGAATGGATACATTTCCTGAAATTTTCAAAGTAGTAGACATGGTGTTATCAATTTAGAGAGCAATATCCTCATTATTAATTTAGATTTCACCACGCAAATATTGTTTCCGAAGCGGTTCTGGAAACTTTTCAATTGCATAGCGCAGCATGACTCGTGGCATATTCTTGTAATGCTTTTTTAAAAATTGTTCCTCAAGAACAACATCTCTATTACCGACTTCCCGCAACATCCAACCAACAGCTTTATGCAATAAATCCTGATCATCACCTAGCAAAACCTGAGCAA
>CAMYOP010000044.1:0-5463 GCA_947260045.1 uncultured Desulfobulbaceae bacterium | reverse complement strand
TATTATAGCAATTCTTCGTTCCCACAAAACAGAGGAGTTTGCCAGTTGAAAGAGAATGTCTTTCTCCCTGCCATAGAGGAAATGTCCTACAATATGCTCTGCGGAGCTATCAACCAGGTCCCAGTTGTTTATGCGGTCTGTATTATCAAGATAAAACCTGAACAATAATTCCCGATCTACAGGTTCTGAAATTTTATAGCGCTGTACCAACAGGACAAGGGCGAGAAATCGTTCTTCATGAAACGTTGATTGAAGCAGCTTATAAATAAGAGAGAGATCTACCACTTTATATTTTTTAGCAATTTTACGGATATTTGGTACCGTAATGCCTAGAAATATATCGCCCTCACCATATTCACCAGGACCCGTTTTAAAAAATCGTTGTAAATCTTTTGCCTTTTGCTGGTCAGCAAAATCTCTTAAATTTTTACGTATAGTGTCAATTTTTTTCATGGAAGGTCTTGAGGCCAGAGCTTAGTTATTAAATGAAAATGTGATTATGACTAAAGCTCAGTTAGAAACGAAAAGGGAGGGGCCTGATTTTATTTTTCCGTTCTTAATCGGGAGACAGAATAATTTTCGCCGATACTACACGAAAAAAATTCGGTCCCCTTAAGTTTAGTAAAAACTTAGGTAAGCGTAGAGACTTATACATAAGCGACTGCAACAAGGCCTTAACTCTCTTACAGAGTACAACTTAGAACAGATTAGCCCATAACCTTCTCTCTATTTCGCCTCAACTATCAACATTTTTGCTGTTAAATATGACAAATTCTCCACAGCATGGACAGGGTCGGCAAAATGAGCAACAGCCTTTCCTTTCTTAGCCCTGATATTGACAGTGGGGTCACCCGGTTTATAAAAATGTCCATCAATATCTGTCAGAAAATACACTATAAAAGGAGGATGGGAATGAAAGATATCTCGTTGACCAGGCTCCCAGCTTGCCAGAATAATCCGCAGGTGTTCATTTTCGGCAATAATTCGATATACTTCGGGAGAAATATCTGTACTATGGGGGGCTGCTCCCTCCAGTGCCTCAACGGGCATGTCAGTTTTCCGCTCCACTAAAATCATTTTACTTAGCGTGTTGCCCAGGTTTTCAAAGGCATGTGAGGGGTCAGCACCACGGACCATTGCTTTCCCTGCTTTAGCAATAACGTTTTGGGTCGTTCCATCAGGATAATGGAGCCTTCCATCAAAATCAGTCAGAAAATAGACTCCAAATGGCGGATGAGAGTGAAATTTATCCTTTACCCCTGGTTTCCACTCCCCTATAAGTACTCGCAAATATTCATTTTCAGCGATAACAGAGTAATTCTCTGGTGAGGCTTCCGTTGAATGAGGTGCAGGTGCCAGTGTTTCCGCTTCCTTATCAGAAGGGGAACAAGCGTTTAATAGCATTGCCAGTAAAATAGACAATACAGAGATACATTTAAACATATGCATAGAAGTCTCCTCAACTTACATCATAAAATAGTCGAAACAAAAACAACCTGTTTACTCGTTAATACCTTTTAAACACTTCTCTCTTGGTTCAGGCAAAACCCTGTACCAGGAACCATAATTGGGATTTGGCAGCATAAACCATTTTCTGCCCCATTTTTGCTGGTGAAGATACATTACCTCTATTCTCTCTTCCGCCAATATGTCACCTTTCACACCAGACACAAAATCACCGAGGTCATCGCCAAAGATCATCAATACTCTGTAAGATTTACCAATTTCCGTACGCCGTATTTCTTTTTCATACGACCATCCGGGTTTTTCTTTCTGGAGTAAAATGTGGTCAGGGTCTACACCATCAATACCAATTTTCTTGAGATTATTTATGGTATCAAGCTCTTGTGGGCAATCTGATGTATTTTCAGACCGGCTTCGGCATTGTCTGTTTGTCAAAAAGAGTATCTGTATTCCCTTTTTTCTGGCGTTTTGAATAAAACTGACAACACCAGGTACTGCTTTGGCCTGGGCCATGGCAACCCATGAATCCCAGCTTTGTTTCTGAAAAAAAGCCTGGGACTTTACCATTTCACCATCAAAATGTGAGTTGTCAAGAACCGTCTCATCCACATCGAGAATAATAGCCGGAACCAGCTTGCTATAATTTTTGTCCTGCTCAATCAAGGCAGTCCATTTTTTATCTTCCAGCGCAACATCAAGTAGAATTTCTGCGACCTGATAGGTCTGAAGGTAGACAGCCTTGTGCTCAGCCGCCGTTTGAGCCCAGAGCAGACTATAATGCTTCGGTGAGTTCTGAGCGTAGGTCACTTTAAAAAATGTAAACAAAACTGCAGAAACAGCTAGGAAACTCAGACATATAGACTTTCTTTTACACTGTGCCATGTTTTATAAAAGTACCATTATTATATTCTTCAAATGCGAGCTGTAACTCCTGTCTCGTGTTCATTACAATAGGTCCGCGCCAGGCAATGGGCTCCCCTATTGGTTTCCCTGAAACAAGCAAAAAGCGAACTCCCTTGTCCCCTGCTTTAATGCAAATTTTATCACCATCATCAAAGAGGAGTAGGCTTCTATTACCCACGTCTGAACTCTCAGCCCTCTCGTCAGTGCAATCAAAACAGCCATGGCCATCAATTATATAGGCAAACACTGTATGACCTTTTTTGGTGGAGTGCTCATAAGAAGACGAAGCTGGAATGGTGATGTCCAGATACTGAGGATCAATGACAATATCTTTTACAGGTCCATCTATATTTTCCACGGTACCACATATTATTTTTATTCTAGTACCGTCAACCAGAGAGATTTCGGGAATCTGGTCAGCCTGAATATCGCGATAACGTGGTACCATCATTTTACTGGTAGCTGGAAGGTTGGCCCAAAGCTGAAAACCAAGCATTACACCATTTGGGTCACCTTTGGGCATTTCCTGATGGATGATTCCGCTCCCTGCTGTCATCCACTGAACATCACCTGAGGATATACATCCCTCATTTCCTAAACTGTCACCATGCTCAACATCGCCCTGCAAAACATAGGTGATTGTTTCGATTCCACGATGGGGATGCCAGGGAAAGCCCTTCAGGAAATGCTCAGGATCTGTTTCACGAAAGTCGTCCAGGAGTAAAAAAGGGTCAAACATGCCCTCTTCGCCAAATCCAAATGCTCGGTGAAGATGAACGCCAGCACCTTCCATGGTCGGTTTACTTTCAAGCATCATTTTGACTTTTCTCACAGTACTCATGTCACACATCCTCCCAAAAGTTCAAATTGCCTGAAAAATACCCGAAAAAATTTATAAGGAAAATAATAAGTAGCACGGCAGCAAATATGGCTTGAGCCAAGTCTACTATACGGTATTATCTTGACTTACCTGGAGCGAGACCATACATCAATTCACGTTGAACATTCAGCCATCATCGCCGGCTTAATATCGAGCAGTGGAGTACCATTTAAACAGTCCAAACCATTCACATACACCCGGTTCTGTTCGATTTTTTCAATTTTTAAAATAGCAAGTCCTATAGGATTTGGACGATGTGGTGTCCGTAGCGAAAAAATCCCGCCATAACGCCCTGTTTTTCTTGAATGCTGGCGCAAATTCTCCCTGTTTACATTTTCAAACCAGTAGAGAATAACTATTTCTTTACCAACATTAAGGCTCAGAAGTCCGTCCTGATATTGTTCATCGAGCATCAGAATACAGGGAGGACCACCAGGTTCAATATTTCGTGGACATTCATCCACCGTATTATAAGGAGTTTCTATATGTCCTATAGTAACAAGATTATGCTGTCTCGACTCTATCAATTTAAAATATCCACCATTTTTTTAAATTACTACGATTCCCGATCCAGTGAAACATCATGCCACGATGTCTGATCATCGAGAGATTCCAGGTGGGTTAGGACGACCACATTGCTTAAATCACGACGTATTTCCCCCTCAATTTTCTCCAGAAGCTGATGTCCTTCATGTACTGTCCAGTCCCCAGGAACAAGGACATGCATGGTGACAAATTTTCTTGAACCAGCTTGCCTGGTTCGCAGGGCATGAAACTCCAGCCCTGTGGCCTTATATGATTCCAGAATATCTTCAATGACCCCTATATCTTTTTCAGGTAAGGCCACGTCCATCAATCCAGCGATGGTTCGTTTTAAGAGACTCCAGCCTGTGCTGATAATATTTATTGCAACCAGTATTGCGATAATAGGGTCCAGGCGTTGCCAGCCTGTCATGGACACAGCAAAAACTCCAACGATAACCCCAACAGAAGTCCAAACATCGGTCATCAGATGACGACCATCGGCTTCCAGAGCAATTGATTCGTATTCCTTACCAGCCCGAATAAGAATATTGCCGACAAAAAAATTAACAAGAGAGGCAATAATTAAAAAAACTGAACCAATGCCAATTTGCATAAGGGGCTGAGGATCAATCAAGCGCTTGACTGCGACATACACAATACTGAGGGCTGCGACAATAATGAGAACCCCTTCAACTCCACTGGAAAAATACTCAGCCTTATCATGCCCGTAAGAATGATCTTCATCAGGAGGCTTGGCAGCAACAATGAGCATCATCATGGTCATTACGGCTGCAACGAGGTTAACCGAAGATTCCAAGGCATCTGAAAAAAAACTGATTGAATCAGTTAAGTAAAAACCGATACTTTTAAAGACAATGGTAATAACAGCTGCGCAGATTGACAGCCAGGCATAATTGGTTAAGGAGTGTGACTGTCTATTTTTTTTTGATTTTGTCATTTTATTCAAAGAGTTAAACCATCAATAGCAAACAGCAAAAAGGCTTCATTCAGTGTAACAGTTTCTCGACAACTTCATGAAAATGAGTCAGTTCTATTGGAACTATTTCAACGGGCACCTGAACTATATCAAAAAAATTTATCAGTGTCTCATCGCTCAGCTCTGTCATACCTGTATCAAGTAATAGGATACGATCAAACCAACCAAAATTTATTCGGGCATCTTCCAATGTCCAGATCCCATCCTCGATATTACTTTGAACCATGTCTATCCAGGAAGGGGTAATAAGCACCGTTCTGTCTTTTTGGAGTTCCAGGGTTTTATCTCTCCCCAAAAAGGCTTCTATACAGTTTTTTTCAGATAAAACTTTCCCCTTATTTTGCTGAGCAAGTTTCTTTATGGGGGTGTCACACTCACAATCTTTACCCACAAGCAGCCGTAGGTCATAACCATTTTGAAGAGCAATTGAAATTCCTTCTTCAAGCTGCTGTTCCATCCTATCCGGTCGAGAGTGAACATCATATCCCATTTCATGGATCAATACATCGCGATCCTTTATGAGAGCCCTGAGTTCATTTCTAAAGACAGGGCATATTATACCTAAGGTTTTTTTGGATTCCATAATTTTACAATCATTTCAGGCTGGTTGGATTAAGCAATTGTAACATTTGACATTACTCTCTGTCAAAGAGGGTTTGCCAAGAATTATAGGTTCCTACTCTTCTCTTAATGC
>CAMYOP010000043.1 GCA_947260045.1 uncultured Desulfobulbaceae bacterium | reverse complement strand
GGTACAGCAAGCAACGTGAATCCGATGATTCCAAGTACTACGAAAGCCCACATAAAAGGTACCAGATTATTGTAGGTGTGTCCATGATGCTCAAGACCGGTGAAAAGATACTGTAAAGTATGCATATGACCAGGGATATTTGAGTAAAATCCAACAAAGAACTCAAGCATCACAAAAAATGCATTAATCATTGCAGCATATAATATGATGGTCACCATTTTATTAATTGCTTCTTTCCCTGCATCAAAATTAGCAACACGTTTTAAGATAAGAGCAATTAAAACGATCAATGCTGGTCCCGCAGCAAAGGCTGATGCCAAAAATCTGGGTGCTATTATTGCAGAGAGCCAGAAATGCCGCCCAGGAAGACCACAGTAAAGCATGGCTGTTACGGTATGGATCGAGATCGCAAACGGTATAGACATATATACAAAGATATATACCCATTTAGGAGGCTTAACCTGTTTACGTTCATAGGTTAAAATTACCCAACCGCAGAGTACGTTCAGGAACAGATACCCATTGAGGACTATCATATCCCAAAACAGCATGGAATTTGGTGTTGGATATAAGAGTACATTCAGAGCTCTGGTCGGTTGACCAAGATCTGCTATAATAAACATCAAACACATACAGATGGCAGCAATCGCAAGGAATTCTCCAAGGATAGTAATACGGCCGAACTGTTTATAATTATGGATATAATAGGGAAGCACCAACATAACACCTCCCGCTGCAACTCCGACCAGGAATGTAAACTGGGAGATATATAGTCCCCAGGATACATCACGGCTCATTCCTGTTAACCCAAGGCCGTAAGTATACTGACGAATGTAGCAGATTGCAGCAATGGCCATAAAGGTGCCTAAAAAGGCTAGCCATATCCAATAGTTTGTTTTTCCTTTTAGCGCTTTTTCAAACATGGCTACCTCATACTATATAAAAAACGGATGGATGGGTTCCCAAGGAAGGTTTACGCTGAATAGTATAATTTTCTTTGAGTACCTTCCTGATTGCAGAATCAGGATCATTTAAATCGCCAAAAATGATAGCGTTGGTGCTGCCAGCTGCTTCAACACATGCAGGCTGTTTACCATCGGCTATTCTTTTTGCACAAAAGTTACACTTTTCAACCACACCGCGCATCCTAGTTGGGTATTCGCGATTCATTGTCTTCTCGTCGATAAATGGTCTAGGATCTCGCCAATTGAAGCTTCTTGATCCATATGGACAAGCTGCCATACAGAATCGACAACCTATGCAACGATGAAAATCCATCATTATGATACCACCGTCTTTGGATTTATACGTTGCTTTGGTTGGACAGGCGCGTACACAAGGCGGGTTATCGCAATGATTACAAAGCACAAGAACCTGATTGTTCTTTAAGCTGTCGTTGCGATACAATTGACTGTGCTCTGTGAAGCCATTTTCATATTCAGTAAGCCATATCCACTTGATTTCATCTTTTTTGTCCGGAAAACTAGGGACATTATGGACTGTGTGGCAGGCTTTAACACATTTTTCACCAAGGCCAGGATTTTTTTGGAACTTCGGCAGATCTATAACCATACCAAAACGTTTTCCTGTCTTGACCTCTTCATGCCCGCTACCATGTTCATCATTGGCAACTTTATGCTCATTAACCGCCCCATGTGCATCAGGGTCGATTTTACGGGCTGCCATGGCATCTAGTGGACTGCCACCAGAAACCAGATGATTCACCACTGCGGGAGCCCCAAGTCCGGCAACTGTTGAGATACCAGCAACCTTGAGGAATTCTCGTCTCTTCTTATCCATCAGTATATATCCTCCTTCGTTGCTCACTCAACAGGAGCTAAATGGCAATCCCAGCAATATGGAGATACGGAAGCGTAGGTGTGACAACTGTCACAGAATTTCTTTTTACTTGTATGACATTTCATACAGGCATTTTGTAAACTCTTCTGGTACCGCTTACCTTCAATCTCAAAAAATTTCCTGTCACCATCTCTTAAAACTTCATCACGCCACTGGTTTAACAGCTTCATATGATTCGCTCTCATCTCAGCAGCAGGCAGCACACATTGTTTTGCCTCTGTAGGCATTTCTAATTTGGGTGCAGCGCCAGCATCAAACTGGTTGTACCAAATCGGAAATGTGATAAACAGGACGAAAATGATCAGCCCCGGGATGATTTTACCACTGTCATACATTATTTCTCCTCCACTCCTGCCAGGGAATTAAATCAAAGTCCGTAGACCTTCATCCAGTTCTTGTCGGTTCTCACCTTCGAGTACCAGTGCATTACCTACCAGTTCGCTCAGACCACAAACCTCAACTTCAGGAACCCAGTAATTCATAAGTCCAGAAAGTGTTGCTCTGTCAATGGCGCAGACACAAGAGAGCATATTAACGTCATGTTTTTCATGGACGTATTTTACTGCATTTGCTCTTGGTAAGCCTCCGCGCATACGTAGCTCCATAATCTCATCGGTGTTGAGACCGGTACCTGACCCACAGCAGAATGTTTTTTCACGAATTGTATTTTCTGGCATTTCAACCCAGTCATCTACAACATGATCAAGTATGTAGCGTGGCTCATCTAACAGACCCATTGCCCTTGAGGTGTTACAGGAATCGTGAAAGGTTGCTTTAACGTTAGCGTTACGGCTCTTATCAAATTTCAGTTTATTGTGTTTGATAAGATCTGCTGTAAATTCTGAGATATGAATCATCTTACTGGCAGCAGCATTTTCAAAGACAGTTCCAGTTACACTAGATTTTGGAACTTCCATAAAATCTGCAGGGCCATTCATTGTATCCATGTATTGATGGACCACACGCCACATATGTCCGCATTCGCCGCCAATAATGTACTTAACACCAAGTCGTTTAGCCTCGGCATACATTTTAGCATTGAGCTTTTTCATGGTCTCATTATTGGTGAACAATCCGAAGTTACCACCCTCTGAGGCATAGGTTGACCAGGTATAGTCAAGACCAATCTCATGAAAGAGGAGCAGATAACCCATTGCTGTATAAAGACCAGGTTCGGCAAAAACATCGGCAGAAGGAGTGATGAATAATACTTCCGCGCCTTTCCTGTTAAATGTAGGTTCAGTTTTTATGCCGGTCAGATTCTCAACATCTTCTGTAAGAAAGTCGACATTATCTTTAAAAGTATGAGGCTGGAGCCCCATATGATTACCAGTTCGATTTGAGTTTGAAGCTGGCTCTAAAATCCAGTTGATACCTACCCCAACCAGATGAAGTAACTCACGTATCATCATGGTCACTTCCGCCGTATCAATGCCGTATGGGCAAAAGACGGAACAGCGACGACACTCAGTACACTGATAGGCATACATAAACCATTCTTTTAAAACACCGGCCGTCATTTCACGACCACCTGCCATTTTACCGAGCAATTTACCAGCTAAGGTGAAATCATTACGGTAAACAGAACGGAGCAGTTCAGCTCTCAGTACTGGCATATTTTTCGGATCACCGGTTCCCAGGAAAAAGTGACATTTGTCTGCACAAGCGCCACAGCGTACACAGCAATCCATAAATATTTTTAAGGAACGAAATTTATCAAGTCGTTCCTTGATACCATTGAGGATGATCTCTTCCCAATTTTCAGGAAGTTTCCAATCGTCCTCTTCAGGATTCCATTCTCTGGCATTCGGAAAATGCAATCCGGGTTGTTCATTGAGGTATTCTACCTTTTCCTTTTTTGCCGGATAGGCATAATTCCCTGGTTTAAAAACAGCTGGAACTTCCCACCAGGGTTTTCTAGGAATGGAGCCTGTCATCAACGAAGGCCCCGCGGCAACGCTCACTCCTAACTTATCTTTATTTACAACTGCCATTGCTCTATCCTTATCCTCTCGAAGGTATTACGCTTCGATTAATCCTCTGCCTTAGGAGGCAATTCTTTTTCCACTGGAATATTGTTATCAACCATGAACTCTCTGAATTCATCTTCATAACCAGCATAAGAGTGCGGCTTGATCTCAGGATTCCATGGATTGATATGGCGGCGCATACGATTGTCATTTGCCATGTTTCTTGTTGGGCTCAGGAAGACACCACCAAGATGCATCAGCTTACTGAATGGGAAATAGGCAAGCAGTACGGACACCAGGAAGAGATGAATATAAAAGATAGCCCCAATTTTGTGAGTAATAACAGGCTGCAAGGTTACAAGTCCAACAGCCAGCTGCTTGATAGCAGTAATGTCAATATCCGTACGGATAAAGAATCTCATCAAAATACCGGTCACAGCTATTCCCAATATGAGAAAAAGCGGGAAATAATCATTTGCAAGAGAGATGTAACGAACTTGCGGATTGACCAGGCGACGACCAAAAAGAAACAACAGGCCTAACACTATGCCAGCGTCGGTTAGATACATGGTTGGCGCTCCAATCTGGAGAATGGAGTCACCGTATTCCATAAACTGAATCAAGCCAGGAACAGGGTCCAAAAACAGACGCATGTGGCGAAGAACCACTACAAGAAAGCTGTAGTGAAAGATAATGCCGAAAAGCCAGAGCCATTTACTGGACTCATAGGTGACTTTAGGCCCGGGGTGCACTTCGGATTTAGTGTTTCTCCAAAGAGACCGGAAAAGAAAAATTTCCATGAACATTCTTGCCACAACCTGTGAGGTGTTCACAGGAGATTCAAGTTTGTCATGTTTGATCCAAGGCAATGAATAGCCTTGACCGCAGGTGGTGGGGATCCGGAATGGTACCGGTGATTTGCCCCAGTGAGCTACCCGGTAACAAAATCCTCCGACAAAAATTGCCATAGCTAAGTATGGAATCGCTACACCAAACAGGTACTGCATACCCGGTATTTGCGATCCGATCCAGGCAATCAACACCAAGGCAATGACTGCCGCTAACGGGAAGGTATACTTCATCGATCACTCCCTCGCTTCGAGTTAAACGATAACTTATAATAAGTCGCCCAATAAGCCGGATGCTTCGCTGCTAATCCCACTGATTGCTGCTCTCCGACCTGCTGTTACAACCACAATGAAGGCGCTAGCCAATACCTGCCTTTCCCTTTGTCCGTTTCAACAACTTTGACGAACAAGGGGTATCTGTCAAGATATAGCTACCGCTCTTCAACTCTTGAATACGGGTCTGATACAAACGCTCCCGACATTCCATATAAATATCAAAGGCTGCCAAAGCAGCCCTATCAACTTCACAATCAAATAAATCCAAATCTCCAAGCAGATCTTTTGTTTCTTTGTTTCCAGAAAAAACCTGCCTGACTACCCACTTGAGCTCAAGAATTGGTGCAACCGCTTGAGCCGGGGTAAATTCCTGCACTGCTCGTATCCGGACCACCTGATCAAGAGATTCACTGTATTCATCAGAATCTTTCCCTGCCACCAGGCTTTCAAACAAACCTGTCAAGCCTGCTTGAACATTTGCGCCTACCGGATTTGCGAATCTATCTTTTGAGCTTTTAAAAAAACCAGACGAAGTATAAGAGTCCAATGTTCTCTCAATCCATGTGGAAAGGATCTTTTTTTTATTGGCCTGCAATGCCTGGGGTACTTTCATTGGTGTCCGAAAATATTAAGTTTTTAGCTGCAAAAAAATGAATGATGATTCACATGGAGACAAGAAATATCATGAATAAGGATTCATTTCAAGAGAAAAGTTTTATTGTATGTCACCTATTGTATTATTTTGAGTTGCAAGGTTATTTATAAGCGAGAGAGTCATTTTAACGTATGGGTCGTCTTCTATCTGTTCTTGTAAGCTTTTGTCCTCTTTTTTATCATCTACACTCTTATCCATAGCGAGGTGTTCAAGGCTATCTCCGGCTTGTGCAGAGGCAATATCTTTTTCGCGTTCTATTCGATCCATCATCATATTGCGTAGATCAATTGACAGCATGGTCTTATCACTGCGTTCTTTTGCTTTAGCACTCTCAATTTTTATTTCCTGGAATTCCTTACTTTGCTCCACAAGAACCTGACTCATTTTTTGGATGGTTCCAAGGTCAAAACGAACACCGTTCCAAGGAGTAAAATCGACCGCCTCAACGGTGTCCCACGGGAGCGAATTATCAATATACTGTTCACCACTTTCTAAAAACTCCAGGATACTAGGGACCACAATATCTGGCTCAACCCCTTTAAACTGGGTTGATTTACCATTTATTCTATAAAATTTCTGAATGGTCACCTTTAAGGCACCAAGATCTTCATATTTTTTGAGGTGAAGCAGAGGCAAGTTCCTGTTCATATCCATCAAAGCCTGCACTGTTCCTTTTCCATGGGTATGGGGCCCTCCAATAACAAGAGCTCGCCCGTAATCCTGGAGAGCCGCAGCCAGAATTTCCGAAGCTGAGGCACTGAACTTATTCACCAGTATCACAAGTGGTCCGTCATAGACCATATTGGGATCCTCATCTTCAAGGATTCGAACCATTCCCTGGGAATTTTTTACCTGAACAACGGGACCCCCTGGCAAAAATAATCCTGAGATATCTACAGCATCGGCAAGAGAGCCTCCTCCGTTGTTGCGTAAATCGACAATCAAACCATTTATTTTTTCAAGCTTAAGCGCATGCAGCTCTCTTCGTAAATCATCTGTGACGTTCCGACCTTTCCCTCCATTTCTGGTGGATTCAAAGTCCCTATAAAAACTGGGAATGGCAACATATCCAACCTTCGCACCATTCGGAGTTTTCTGAACAGCCGATTTGACATATGTTTCCTCAATCTGTACAACATCTCGGATAATTGGAATTATGGCTGTCTTTCCATCAGGTTTCTGTACGGTCAGACGAACCTCAGTTCCTTTGGGTCCACGAATAAAACTGACCGCTTCACGAATACGCATTTCAGTCATATCCACAGGGTCTCCGTCTTTTTCAGACACTGCCAATATTGTATCTTCTGCGCCGAGTTGCCCCTGTCGCTCAGCAGCACTTCCAGGGATTATTCGAACAACTTTTATACTGCCGTCATCCTCTCTCAGCAAAGCACCTATTCCCTCCAGGGAACCACTCATGTGAATATCAAAATCCTCTTTGGAGGTAGGTGCCATGTAATTTGTATGGGGATCAAATGCCCGGGCTACAGCATCAAAATATCGATCATAATGTTCCTGTCTCGTTGACTGCAGGAGTCTGCGCAAATAATATTTGTTCCTCTTACCGACTTTTTCCATGGACTGCTGCCACAGCTCCTGACGTAACGGTTCATTTTTCTGGATAATTTGTTCAAGAATCGATGCTCTATTTTTCTTGTCCTTTTCACCGTTGTCTTTTTGCAATAAATCAAGATAATCGTTTATGATCTGCATTTTCAAAATACGTCGCCAGCGCACTCGCAGTTCTTCTTTGTCCTGGGCATACGCTCTCTTTTTGGGATCTATTTCCAACTGATCATCACTATTTGGCTCAAACCCTTTGTTCAGAAGCTGCAGGGTTATTTCCTGAACATCTTTGATACGTTCATTGAGCATTGACATTCCTGCATCTGGTAAAACAATCCTGCCACGACGAAGCTCTTCATCAACGTGCTTGGAAAAAGCCTGGAGTTCCTGAATATCCTTTTTCAGTAAAAATCGTTTCCGTGGGTCAAGCTGTCGTATATAGAGATCAAAGGCTGATAAAGATAAATCATCATCAAGTGGTTTGTGACCAAAATGTTGGGCTGGCAATTGGTGACTCAACATGTAGGCAATTAATCGATTCCTGCCCGCATCATACTCCAGAGGCATCGCCTTTGCGTAAAGCGTCCCTGTTGTAAGAAAAAACAGCAGTAATAAGTGTATAAAATTACGAAAATTAAACATAAAATCTCCCAAAGGGATTAGTAATCAGGTAGAAATACAGTCAGGCAGCAAGGTAAGATCTGCCTTCATTTTTTCAAATTGGCAAGAAATGTTTGTTGCAATAGCGCTTGATGTAATCTCAAATTTCAATTTCTATTCCTTCCCGAGCATAAAACAATTGTGCTCCTTCCCGGTCCGGCTGACAATATTTTTCAGACATCTTGTCAAGTTCATCGTCTGATCGTTCTGGATCATGATGAAAAAGAGCCATCTTTTTGACTCCAGCTCTATCAGCTGCGGCAATAGCTTCCTCAATTGAAGTATGCCCCCAACCAATTTTGCCGTTTAGGTATTCTGCCTGGGTGTACTGGGCATCGTGTACAAGCAAATCAGCTCCTGCAAAAAATTCTTCAAGGACACTGTTTTGTTCCCTTGCAGCATTTTCACCCTCCACGGCCATAAATTCATCATATGAAGGATCTTCAGGATCTGTCACAAATAAATTTCGAAATGGTTCAGTATCGTAGGCTGTACAAAAGATGCTGCCTCTAAAGGTAAAACGATACCCAAGGGCGGTAATTGGATGGTTAATAATTTTAGTGGAGAGTATTATACCATCACCAAGGTCTATATGGGGATCTTCTTTTAAACGTACATACTCAATCTTTGCGAGTAGCTCACCCATATTCACAGGGAAATATCGATATTTCATCTGCCCGCCGACGACTTCTTCCAAGGTTTCATCTTCGTAGGTGACAGGTCCAAAAACTTTTATATCTGTACCCGGGATATAGGCAGGAATAAAAAAAGGAAAACCCATAATATGGTCCCAGTGAGTATGGGTTAGATATATCTGGGTTGCAATTGGCCCTTTGGGCAGATCATTTGCCAGCATATAATTAGCCAATTCTCTAATCCCGGAACCGGCATCAATTATTATATGCCTCCCCACTTCCGGAAAACGGAGCTCAATACAGGCGGTGTTGCCGCCATATTTCATAGTGTGAGGCCCTGGAGTCGGAATAGAACCGCGTACACCATAAAATTTGACTTTAATCATTTACGCTCTCTTTTCAAGAAGAATGAATTATTTACATTTCTCTTTAGAGTACCGTTATTTTGTTATTTTTCAAATGAGATTATTAACAAAGAAGAAAAAATAGATGCTGTTTAAGACAGCTTTGGTGGTATGTAAATAAATTTTAAAAAAAAGTTTACCAAGGCAGGGATAATATCTTCGTATTGATCGTTTTTAAACTTGGAGAAATACCTCAGCCCTTCTGAGTTCTTCGTCTATGGCCTCGGACATAGTTGAAAGCTCCTCCCATTTGAAACCGGCAAATTCTAGTATTTTCGTAATATTGTCTTCACGTGGAAACCTATTTCCAGCATAGCCGATATCAAAAATACAGGCATAACAGTCTGCCAGCGCGACCAGTGCAACGAGTTGCTTATTGTTTTCATGAGCACTTTCGGGGTCATGATGGTGACATATAGAATCAGATATCGCTGAATTAAGTGTCCACTTTTTTGAGATCAACCTTCCTATTTCCTGATGGTCAACTTCCATCAAACTCTGCTCAGCACTTACCAGTTCAAGCTTTTCTACTCCAGCCTTTTTGAGAACAAGGGTATACTCATCACCAAAAGGGATCTTGCCGATATCATGAAGCAAGCCCGCAACAAAATACTCTTCACGATCTCCAAGCGGCACACCTTTTTCTGCAGCTAAAAGCTTTGCCATGACCCCTACACAAATAGAATGAGCCCAGAATTTCTGCACTGGCAGTGCTCTGGATTTTTTTGTTTGGCCAACACAGCGGATAACAGCAGTGGAAAGAGCCAGGTTCTTAACGGTGTTAAGCCCCAACATAATAATTGCCCTTGTCAAAGAAGTAACCTTATTCATAAGGGAATAATAGGCGGAGTTAATTAATTTAAGGACCTGCCCGGTAAGAACTGGATCAAGAGAAATTACCTTGTTCAAATCATTGGGTGAGGTGTCAGTACGGCTGCAAATCTCAAGCACCTTGCTGACTGTAGTCGAAAGGCTTGGCATTTTTTTGACAAAATTACGAATCTTCCGTAAACGCGCTTCGCGATTACTCATATCTCAATCACAACCTATCGGTAAAATCTAATTTGACGCCTGTCTCCAAAAAAATAACAATAGATTCGATATCCTCACTGCCGTATGCTTGTGAAGCATCAAATGACAAGCACCCTTGAAAAGCACCAATTACTATTAAATATTTATTTATCTTATCTAAATGAGGGGTAGCGGTCAAGAAAAGTGCGGATGAAGAGTAAATATATACAGTATTTATGTTGCTGAAAACTGACAAGGTAACTTTTCAGCATTTAAGAAAGTTACGAGCAAAGGGAAATTTAGCAACCATAAATTTAAATTCATGAACTACTATATCGGAGCAAATTGCTCTCAAATAAATCTTTTGCGCTCTTCGCATTATAGTATAACTGGGCATTAACAACCATGCTTGACAAGAAAATCGTGAACGATTTCTTCAGCAACATCACATTGAGTCTTACCTGTTTCATGCACAAGCATCCAGACACATCGTTGAAATGCCCTGTATTGATCGTCTCTCACTACAAGTTTTATATCTGTAAATCCTGTTGAACACGGAGAATCGTTTTGCTTTTCATTCACGGTATTGCTTCTTTAATTTTACACGGCACGTTGATGAAACTGCACAACCTCTTTATAGGCAAGCCCGCTCCCACCAAAAATATCCAAAGCACTGCCAACAGTTGCATCAAGTACGCCCTGTCCAACTAAACGAATAAGTTCAAGGTCAGCCATACTGGCAACGCCACCTGCATAGGTTACAGGTACCTGGGCACAAGATGCCAACAACTCAATTAAGCGCTGATCTATTCCCATACATTTACCCTCAACATCCACGGCATGAACAAGAAATTCATCACAATAGGTGGACAAATGATCCAGTGTTTTTTCATTCACTTGTAATTGTGTAAATTTTTGCCACCGATCAGTCACTACATAGTAGCTGTCATCTCGCCATCTACAGCTTAAATCAAGCACAAGTCGTTTTCGACCAATGGTCTCTTCAAGTGCTTTTAGTCTATCATAGTTAATCTGACCATCATGAAAAACATATGACGTGACAATGACATGGGATGCACCGTTATCTAGCCAGTACTTCGCATTATCAGAATTTATGCCACCACCAAGCTGCATGCCACCTGGCCAGGCATGTAATGCTTCAAGAGCTGCATCCTGGTTACCGGGCCCCAGCATAATAATATGCCCCCCGGTCAGCTTATCTTGTTGATATAATTTTGAGTAGTATGAAGAGGGATGGGATGAAGCGTAGTTGGTCTTAAGATTATTGGGATCCTCATCGTGCAGGGTCGAACCAACAATTTGCTTAACTTTACCGCCATGCAGGTCTATACAGGGACGAAATCGCATATTCTCGATATTTGAGGTGAAAACAAGGAGTTTTCAAGCACATATGATGTTTTAAGGGTAATTTGTATCATCCCTAACCATCAGTTGAGGATGATACAAATTAATATGAGAACGAATCAGCCAAATCAAACGATAGGGCTAATTAAAATATTTCCTGGAAAAGTCGGTGTTAAACAGTAAAGCTTAAATTAATTTGCTCTGATCATCATGGTGGTTGGATCAAGGCACAAATCGCTTGTATCCATCTCAGAGATATTTTTAACAACATCAAGCTCAATACATCCACCTTCCGGCTTCAGCAAAACAACTGTTTCAAAAAGATCATCAACATCATGACATGGTGCAGGAACACCACTTTCAGAGACTCTCTCGTCTCCACGGTGACTTACAGCAGAAAACCAGGCCTGCATGTTCATCGTGGCAATCAGCTCACGAATATCCATGAGGGCTTCACGGTCTGTCTGGCTAAAATCAAAGCCATCGACTACCAGCGTACTTGGTCTGAAAATATCTTGCTGAACAAGGTCGTTAAGACGTTCTTCAAGCTTCGGACGACTGAAAGCAGACTCTTTAAAAGTCATGATCATCCGATGATGTTGAACCATATCGATCAGTTCATGGGGATTGTCGATGCTATGCTCTTGTAGAATAAACTGCAGAATATCATCATACCATGCTCTGGTTTTTTCAATGGACTCACCAATGCTTACATGGATCACTTGATTTCCACGAAGAATAGATTCAAGGGCAATCTGTACCAACAATGCAGTTTTACCAAGTCCGGCTCGGGCCATCACCAAACCCAGTTGCCTGGAACTGTCAGCACCTAATTTCAATACCCGCAACGGATTCTGATTTACAAGGGGCTCGTATCCCATTGTTCTACCTCAAAATGTTTAAATAAATGTATGGAAATTAATAATTAATCAGCCATTAGTTGACAGTAAAGCCAGTCTTTCAATAAAAAAAGCAGGAAGTCAACCAATTGTCCGTTTACACATTAACTATTCTTTTTGTCGTCTTCATGGGCCTTGATTAACTCTTCAGCCACACTTTTGGGAACCTGCTTATAACTGGCAAATTCCATGGTAAACTCAGCTTTTCCCTGGGTAAGAGAGCGGAGTGTTGTCGAGTAACCAAACATTTCTGAAAGCGGAACTTCTGCTTCGACAACAGTATAATTTCCTTCTTCAAATGTACCGACAATAACACCACGTCGCTGATTAATCGAGCCCATAACAGCTCCCTGAAATTCGGAGGGGCCTTCAACAGCAACTTTCATTATGGGTTCCATAATGGCAGGATTTGCTTTTTTATATCCCTCTTTGAAAGCACCTACAGCTGCTAGCTGAAAGGCTACATCGGAGGAATCGACAGCATGAGAACTACCGTCATTTATAACACAGCGTACACCAGTAATAGGTGCTCCAGTAAGCACACCCTTATCAAGAGCTTTCTTGAAACCTTTATCACAGGAAGAGATAAATTCCCGGGGAATCGACCCACCGACAATTTCATCAACAAATTCATACTCGCCTTCTTCCAAGGGCTCCAGATAACCGGCTACACGACCAAACTGACCTGAACCACCAGTCTGTTTTTTATGGGTGTAATTGAATTCTGCTCGATTATT
>CAMYOP010000042.1 GCA_947260045.1 uncultured Desulfobulbaceae bacterium | reverse complement strand
TTTATCCGAGATAGCACCCTTGCCTGTGTAGGCAATTTTGGCATTGAGTATATGTTTTGAATCAATGGTGTTTAAAGAGGTTACATCCTCTGGTCGAATAATACCTGTCAGGTAGATGAGTTGCTCTTCGTTGTTTACGACCACTGATTTACCACCACGTATTTTCATATTTCCGTTAGGGTAGACGCTAATAACCTGAGTCGTCAGGGTAGCGACCAGATCCTCTTTTCTGGTGGTTTTACCAGATCCTTTAAATTCATTTGAAAGGGTTGCACTGACCAGGTTCGACATATCTATTTTGGAATTTCTTTCAGCGATACTTTTTTCTAAACCAAAAAGAGTAGGTACGGCGGCAGACATGCTTGTATCTCGATCTGTCTCAGTTGTTGCTTCTTTAGAAGCACTGGCTTCTTCTGAAATAGTAACGGTAACGATATCTCCAATGTTGCGGGCGGTAATATCAGAAAATAACCCTTTATGGTCTCCAGTCCAGAGACTGCCTGGTGACTGAGGCATTGGTTCAGCTATGGCAGGGTCTTCCAGAGGTTCGGGCAATTCTACAACTTTTTGGTCCTTGCTTGCGCAAGCGCTTAAAGTGACAAGGGCAGCAAGTAAAAATATAATAGTCAAAGAGGAAAGTGATTGAAAAAGTACTTTTTCTGATATCCTATGCGGTTTGCATTTTGTATTCATATCAAAACTCCACTGTAACGATACCGGGTGCATACACCCGACAATAAACAAGTTTTCTTGAATTGATGTTTCTAACCTGGATCATTTCTCCTGGTAACCCATCTTTTCCGGCGATGCCAAGGACAGAGAGCGACAGGCGACCTTTGTTGGCCAGTATTTTGACAACTTCTCCTTTGTTTATAAGGGGTAAGGGTTCTACATGATGTTTACTAATAATACGGCCAGAGGAAATTGTTTTTTTTGCCCGCATTCCAATGACATCATTTGGGCTGAAAAACGGTTCACGAAGACGGGTAATGTTTTGTTTTACCATGGAAATATGCTCTGAAGTGATAGGCATGCCTCTGGTAAGTTTTACCGCAGCAGTTACGACTTCAGCATGTATTTCAATGCGTCCACCAACAGAGGTGTTTTTGACAATTTTGTCATCAACCCGAAAGATTATAGCAAAGCTTGAACTTCCTATTATTTCAGGTTTGGAAGGCGTAACCTCATAACTAAGCTTACCTTTTGGCAGGACAAAGGTTGGTGGGGGACGTAAAGAAACCAGGCGGATGTCTCCTGCCGGAAACCTATTGAGGTTTTGGCCAATATATGTAGATAGGATTTCCTGGATGCGGGCTTTGTCTATTATAAAGCCATCGCGTTGTACCTGAATACTTTTAGGCCCCTGCCATTTAATAGTGTCAGCAACAAGCGTCGTTTGGAGGAAACTGATGACGTTTTGGGGCTCAAGTGTATGTATTTCACCGAGTTTTGGTGTAATGGCCACTGGGCTTTGTTCAAGGGCTTCATTTCTTTCGCCATCAAGTGTAACTGAAGCGATTTCTCCAAGGAGTATACGATCACCAGCTATAAGTCCTTTTTCCTGAAATAATATCTCAATTGTGGAACCCAGCGCATATCCAGAAAAAAACATAAAAGACAGCAATAATAAGAAAGTAGTAAGAGCAGGTATTCGTATTAATGCTAGGAAATGGGGGGCTCTCACTCTCTGTTTTGTTGCTAGAAAAATCATAAGTACTACACCATGTTGACCGTGGTCTGCATCATCTCGTCAGAGGTGGATACGGTCTTAGAATTAATTTCAAAGGCACGTTGTGCAGTTATCATGGTCGCCAACTCTTCCACAATATTCACATTGGAACCCTCAAGAAACCCCTGTAATAAGGTTCCATATCCATCACTACCTGGAGTCCCGATGGTGGCAGTTCCCGATGCTGGCGTTTCCCGATAAAGATTGCGACCAATTGCCAGCAGGCCACTGGCATTGACAAATGTTGCCAGGTCAAGATTGCCGAGTTCGGTAGAGTCAGTGTCATCTCCTAGGATAGCACTGACAACGCCTGTCTCACTTATGGTTATTTCGCGGGCATTTTCAGGAACAGTTATTTCAGGGGAGACAGGGTATCCATCCGAGTTGGTCAGGCGGCCATCACCATCGCGTTTAAGGCTTCCTGCACGGGTATATGCTGTATTACCATTTGGTTGGGTGATCTGGAAAAAACCAGCACCCTCTATGGCAACATCCAGCGGGTTACTTGTTTGAATGAGGTCACCTTCTGTAAATATTTTCTGCACTGCAGCGGGACGGACACCAAGACCAATCTGTACGCCAGTGGGTGAAGTTGTGTCATCAGAAGTTGGGCTGCCAGGAACTTTAGCAATCTGATAAATCAAGTCCTGGAAGTCAGCGGTGCTCTTCTTAAAACCTGTAGTGGAAACGTTTGCCAGGTTGTTTGCTATAACATCGATGTTAAGATCTTGAGCTCCCATGCCGCTGGTGGCAGTCCAGAGTGATCTGATCATTGTATTACCTCGTTAGTAAGGGTGAGAAGGGATTTATCCCGCTAACCAACACTGCCTAGCTCATCGAGCTTTTCTGACATGGTGGAATAGCTTTTCATTACCTTGTGATATGCTGCATGCTTTCGGTTGGTGTCAATCATTCGTACCATTTCTTCCATCATATTGACGTTGGAAGTCTCCAGTCCTCCCTGGACTATTCGATACTCCTCCAAAGGAATTTCAGCTCCTGCATCGCCCAGTCGAAAAAGACTGTGACCGATCTTTTCCAGGTTGGCAGTATCATCAACCTGGTAGATAGAAATTTTGCCCTCTATGCCTCCATCGATTGCCACGTTGCCTGCCTCGTCAATTGTAATATTCTGGCTGTTCGGATTATTGACCTGCAATGGCTGGCCACCAGCATCAAGAAGACTATGGCCAGATGCAGTTTTCAGAAGGCCGTTGCCGTCAATCCGGAAACTGCCCTGACGTGTATAGTAGGTACCGCTTGAGTCACCTATTTTGAAAAACCCTTCCCCGTCAATGGCGAGATCAAGAGGATTGTCTGTAGTCTTTATAGGACCTTGACTGAAGTCTGTGGCTATGGTTCTGACCCTGTTATAGTTGATACCTTTGGTTGTGCTTGTCTGCCTTTCACCGCGAAGCATTGCTTCAAAGCTAACTGTATCTTTTTTGAAGCCGCTTGTGTTTACATTAGCTAGATTATTGGCAATATTGGCCATTGCCTGTTCTCTGGCTACTGCTCCTGCTAGGGCGCTGAATTTTCCTGATACCATGATATTTATGTTCTTTTTAAGTTTGGTGTTTCCAAGAAGAATAATGGAATTTCTTACATATTATCTCGGTACTTTCTCATTATTTCTTAATGGTGAAGCGGCTATTTCTTTGAGTAATTTTGTTATCTGGATCCATTACAGTCTCCTTTGACTTTTTTTCTTTAGCTTGCCATGCTTGCCAGTTTGATCAGTTGTCTGGCTTCAGTTTCCGGGAGCGATAAAATTTCAGAAATTTCTTGTATATCCATGCCTTTTTTTATCAAAGAAGTGATGATTTTATATTTCTCAGGTGTTTTGGGGATACCTTGTTCTTTAAAATGGAGTCGAGACTCCTGGAGTCTGGTTGTAATGCCAGCGTTGGATAGGGATTTCTCGAAATGGACTTTTTCGTTTTTGCCTGTCTGAAAAGCAGAGAGTTCTTCCTGGGTAAATTGAAGCCTTTTCTTGAGCAGGAGAAGTTCCCTATGCTGCAGCTTGTATTTAATTGATATTAAAAAAAGACGAAAAAGAAGAAGGCCAAATAAGGCTAGAACAGCAAAGGACCCCCAGAGCGTGAGATCTATATTTTTGAGAAAGTTCATCATTTTGTTGTTCACATAGAGTTGGGAGCAGTGAGCTCCAAGTCCATATTTGCTCGGGTCGCTTGACCAGTTTTAGGATTCGTCCCACAGCTCAGCATTGAGTACTTTGACTCTCAATTTCAAAAGGGCTTGACTGTGCAACTGTGAAATTCTTCCTTCTGATACTTCTAAAATTTCGGCAATTTCTTTTTGAGTCAGCTCTTCGTAATAATAGAAGGCGATGACAAGTCGTTCTTTTTCAGACAATTCTTCAAGGATCTGGGCTACGGTATGGGTCAACTCTTCTGACTCGATAAGATCTATCGGTGTAGAACTATTAACATCTTCAAGATTGTCCAAGAAACTTCTGCCACCTTCGGTGTGGTCAAGTGTTTCATGTAAGCTGACACAGCCGAGGTGACTCACTTTGTTCAGGAGATCATGATACTGTTGCAAAGTCATGTCCATAGCCTGAGCCATTTCAATCTCTTCAGGAGAACGGCCAAGTTTTCTTTCCAGGTTCAGCATGGTTTTGGCCAGACGGCTTTGTTTTTCCCGAAGGGATCTTGAAAACCAATCAAGCTTTCGCATTTCATCGTAAATAGAACCACGAATCCTGTATTCGGCAAAAGTTCTAAATTTAACCCCTTTTGATACATCGAATTTATTCGCCGCATCGATCAAGCCGACCATGGCTGCACTGGTCATATCGTCTCGGGTCATAAATGACGGGACCTGAGAAACCATTCTTTCAACAAGCAACTCAACAAGCTGCATGTTATCACGGATCATTTGTGATCTATCGTCAAGCGGCATTGATGATGGCATGGGATGATATTCCATTATTGACTTGTCGACTCTCTCTTATACTGAAAATTTGGATTACTCTGATGTCTTTTTCTACTGCGACTTTCATGTATAAGTGTACACCTTTTATTTTGTAAGTTTCCAATTTTTAGTTTTTATTTGTGGCCAAAATCGAGAAGCCGTTTCCAGAAAAACTGGACAGATCCTTTTGGTTCCAGATTTTGCGGTTCTTCAATAATTGTTCTGGCCATGGCCTCAAAGGCCTGGCTTGTTTTTGACTGGGGGAAAAGTTCTACGATAACTTTTTGCTGACGGATGGAGTCTATCATTTGTTTATCGGTGGGCACGCTGCCTAGAAAATCTATGGAGATATCGAGATAACGGTTTGCCACCATGGTGAGTTTTTTATAGACGTCCAGAGCTTCATCTTCATTTTTCACAAAATTTACGATGAGGTTGAAATGTTTTTCATGATACTGGGTGGAAAGAAGTTTCATCAGAGCATACGCATCTGTAATTGCTGTAGGTTCGGGAGTGGTCACGACTAATATATCTTGGGCTGCCGTATTGAAATAGGTCACATTTTCAGAGATGCCTGCCTCTGTATCGATCAGGACAATGTCAAACTCTCCGTGCATGGAATCAAGGGCTTCCAGGAGGCGCATTTTTTGTTCTGTATCAAGACGGGTAAAGCGTTGGACACCAGAACCTGCAGGGAGGATTTTAATTCCTTGAGGACCTTCCACCATAATGGTTTCCAGGTCAAAGTCGCCCGAGAAAAAATGGTTCAGATTATATTTCGGGGCAAGTCCGAAAACCACATCAATGTTTGCCAGGCCTAGATCTGCATCAAGAATTAATACACGTTTGCCCATTTTGGCAAGTAGTACAGCCGTATTGGCCACCATCGCAGTTTTGCCGACACCTCCTTTACCACTGGTAATGGAGAAAACCCGTGTGGCAAATCCTTTACCAGGACTATTGCCATTTTGGCCTTTACTCATAGAGCGTAAAGTCTGGGCCTGATCATTTTGGTGTGAAGTATGTTCAGCCATTCTTCAGGGTCCTGTAATTATTTACAATCAACTCGGCAATAGTCCGGGAACTTGGCGTAATTATATCTTCTGGTACTCGCTGCCCGTTTGTCAGAAATGAAATAGGTGTATCTTTTTTGATGTGGATATTGAGTAATGTGCCAAGCGCTACGCATTCATCAATTTTAGTGAAAATTGTTCCTTCTATCGGCAGACTGTGAAATCGATTGATGATGTCAAACTGTTCATCTTCACGGGTTGTGGCAGAGAGCACCAGGTGATTCTCAATATGCAGGTGTGGTCTGAGGAAATTTATTAATTCTTTCATGTCCGGACCACTGTGGGGATTGCGACCAGCGGTATCAATTAATATGAGTTCACAATCCTTGTGTTTGTCCAGGGCGAGTTCCAGCTCGTCAGGCCTTATGACTACTTCAACTGGTAATTTCATGATCTCGCCGTAAACTTTCAGCTGCTCCACGGCTGCTACGCGGTATGTATCGATGGTGATGAGCGCAATTGAGCTGCCAAATTGACTCAGGTAGTTTGCAGCCAGTTTGGCTATAGTTGTCGTTTTGCCAACGCCTGTAGGACCTATTAGGCTGATTCGTTTTTGTTTTTGTTGTTTCTCAACAAGTGTTTCCCGAACTGCAAAAAGATCGCTGATGGATTTTGTCAGAAAGTGATCTACTACTGCCTCATCCTGTAATTTTCTCTTTGATAACGAATCTTTGACAAATTTTGCTATGGTTCTTCCAGCTTTTTCGTTGATGCCATAAGCAAGAATCATCTGCAGGAGGTTGTCTGAGCCAGGTATTTTTCTTTCCAGGGGAATATTGTTTGCAGGGACGGGATCAATAAAGGCTGGCTTTTTGTCAGTAATGTTCAGCGTTGCTATATGTTGGTTTAATCCATAAATAAGACTACGTAATTCGTTGATTTCCTCTTTGAGAGAATCATCATTTCTGTGGGCGTAGGCAATTGGCGTTGTTTTTGTGCTGGTGGTATCAATTGAGTCACTTACCGGGAGCTTTTCACGAGATTCTTCTTTCCAGAGAGTATCATATGTAAGATTATCTGGTTTCTGGATAATAGGCTCTCTTTTAGGGGTAGAGGCTTGTTTTACGGATAAGGTCGCATTATACCCTTTGTCCTCTGGCCAGGCCTCATCGCTTGCGGCTGTTATCTCCAGCATGGGCTTTCCTAAGACACCCATTGTTCCTTTCTTGATGGTTCGGCTGGAAAGTATTAAGGCGTCAGGACCCAGAGCTTTTTTTATCTGTTTCAACCCACTTGTCATATCGGGTGCTTCAAATACTTTAATCTGCATTTATACCTACCGTTCCAAGCGATTTAATCTTCATATTGGAGGCAATCTCGTTATGAGAAAGAATTGACAGGTTGGGAAAGTATCGTTCTGTCAATCGCCTCAGGTGCATGCGAATTTGCGGTATAGCCAATAGAGCAGGCTGTTGTCCTGCTGGAAATTTGGAAACAAGGGTTGCCAGGCTATCGAGTACTTTTTGAGCGACTTGAGGATCAAGGGCAAGATAACTCCCGTGTTCTCTATGTTGTATTGCTTTTTGCACGGTTTCTTCAACGACTCGGTCAAGGGTGAGTACAGGTATGGTGTTATCTAGTTGTACATGAGTCGAAGAAATTGTACGGGCCAGCGCCTGACGGACATATTCGGTTAGAATGTCTGTGTCCTGCGTACTTGGTGCCCAGTCTGCAAGAGTTTCAAGGATTGTTCTCAGATCTCTGATGGAGACATTTTCACGCAGAAGATTCTGTAATACCCGCATGATAGTACTCAGGTTAAGAATGTTTGGTATCAGTTCTTCTACGAGCTTGGGATAGGTTTTGGCCAGGTTATCCAAGAGGTTCTGGGTTTCCTGTCTTCCCAGCAGTTCGTAGGCATGTTGTTTGATTACTTCACTGATATGGGTTGCCATGATGGTTGTGCAGTCAACCACAGTATAGCCAGCTATTTGTGCCTGCTCTCTCCTGTCTTCAGTTATCCAGAGTGATGGCAAACCAAATGCTGGTTCCAGGGTATCAATACCAGGAATTTTTTCTGTGGCTGTGCCTGGATCCATTGCCATGAAATAACCAGGCATTATTTCGGCAGTTGCAAAGTTTACACCTTTCAGGCTGATGGTGTACTGGTTGGGATTGAGCTGCAGATTATCCTTGATATGAACAGGGGGAACAATGAAACCAGAGCTCAGGGCAAATTGTTTTCGTATAGATTGGATTCTGGTCAGAAGTTCTCCATCTTGGTTTGAATCGACAAAAGGAATCAATCCATAGCCAACTTCCAGTTCTATAAGATCCACATTGAGCATTCTTTCATAATCTTCTTCCCTGGCTGGTGCCTGTTCAGGTCGTTCTATAATTGGTTCTATCTTTGCTCTTCGTTCTGCCATGTCCAGGCGATAAGCAATGTATGCAAGACCAACGGAGATGAGCAGAAAGGGCAGAAGGGGAAGCCCGGGAATCAGGGCAAATGTCAGCAAAATTCCTGAGACAACCCAGAGAGCCTTGGTGTACCGGGTAAATTGATTCTTCAGCTCTGTTCCAAAGTCCTCTTTTCCAGCCGAAGATCGTGTTACCAGCATACCAGCAGATGTGGAGATGATGAGCGCTGGAACCTGGCCGACAAGTCCGTCACCAATGGTCAGTGTTGTATAATTCTGGGCAGCTTCTGCCATTGGCATCCCTTTTTGGAGAACGCCAATGATAAAACCAGCACCGATATTGATGAGGGTAATAATGATTCCAGCAATAGCATCACCTCGAACAAACTTGGCCGCACCATCCATTGCTCCGTGGAAATTAGCTTCTTCAGATATTTCAGCGCGGCGAGTGCGTGCTGTATCTTCATCAATAAGGCCTGCATTTAAGTCAGCATCAATTGCCATCTGCTTGCCAGGCATTGCATCTAGAGTAAACCTGGCGGCAACTTCAGCAATTCGACCTGAGCCCTTGGTGATGACGATGAAGTTAATAATGACCAGGATTATGAAAATAACCAGGCCAACAATATATGAGCCACCAACCACAAATTCACCAAAGGCACGGATAACACTTCCAGCAGCAGTCAAACCTTCATTTCCGTGGAGCAGGATGAGTCTTGTGGAGGCCACGTTAAGAGAGAGGCGAAAGAGGGTGCTTGCCAATAGTATGGCTGGAAAGAGAGAAAACTCAACGGCTTTTTGTGTATACAGACTGATGATCAGAATAAGTATGGCCAGTGTTATATTAAAGGCCAGGCAAATATCCAGCACCATTGGTGGCAGTGGTATAATCATCAGCATCAAGATGCCAATAATGCCGATGGATGCCCAGATATCGCTCCGTTTCAGCAGATCGACCCACTGTATGCTGGCAAAGAAATTTTGTTGTTCAGCAGTTTCCATCAGAAGATTTTACCTTTGAGTGAATAAACATGTGCAAGTACCTCGGCAACGGCCTTGAAAAGATCCTCTGGAATACTGCTGCCGATTTCTACCTTAGAATGCAATAATCTTGCCACAGGTGGGTTTTCTATTATTGGAATATTATTTTCCCGCCCCAGCTCTTTGATTTTCTGGGCTATCAACTCCTGTCCTTTGGCAAGAACCATTGGTGCATCCATTTCTTTTGAATCATAACGAATCGCTACTGCAATATGTGTTGGATTGGTAATGATTACATCTGCTTCTGGTACGGATGCCATCATTCTCTGCCTGGCCATGGCCTGCTGGATGGAACGGATTTTTGACTTAATGTGTGGGTCACCTTCGGTTTCTTTGAGCTCTTCTTTTTGTTCCTGCTTGGTCATTTTCATTTTTTCTTCCATCTCATAACGGACAAATGCATAGTCCAAGGCAGCAAGAAAAATCATAACTGCGCATATCTTGGCCAGAACC
Source organism: uncultured Desulfobulbaceae bacterium (assembly GCA_947260045.1). GTDB lineage: Bacteria > Desulfobacterota > Desulfobulbia > Desulfobulbales > Desulfobulbaceae > CAMYOP01. The sequence continues at coordinate 3,317 of CAMYOP010000042.1, read as the reverse complement.
ATCGCTGCTGTATTGGCTAAAAACAGGATCGTTTCATACAGGGCCATGTCGCCAAGTAGAAGTGCTTTGGCAAATTCTCCTTTTATCGTAAGGTAGGCCACCCAGCCAATCAGAAAAACTTTGAGCAGAGATTTGATAATTTCAACAATTGATTTTTTAGAGAAGAATTTTCCCATGCCCTGGATGGGGTCGAGCTTGGTCAGGTCAGGTGTCAAGGGGTGGAAAGTAAAGAGCCAGCCAACTTGAGCAAAGGTAGAAAGGAAGCCAACACAGAGCGTTAAAAGAAATACCGGTAGAATAATAAGGCCTGTTTTTTGTAAGAGGAAATATAAAAAGGAATTGAGTGAAAGCGCTGTAAGGTTAAATTCGCCGCTGCTGGCCAAAATATGACCGACCAGGTTCATAAGATTTTCTAAAAAGAAGGGAGCATAAAAGTACCAGAAGAGAAGCATACAGGTGAGAAGTGCTGCTGTTTGCACTTCTTTACTCTGTGCTACCTGACCTTTATTTCGGTAATCGTCTCGACGTTTCGCCGATGCGGGTTCTGTCCGTTCACCAGTAGGAGTATCTTCTGCCATATCTTTCTACAAATTAAATTTTTCTTTATTGTTCTCTCTGCAAACATTACGCCTGAAAAGAGAAAAGATATTGATATGCTTAAAATTAATTGTAGGTGCAGAACAGGAGGGGATTGCGCTAAAGGAGCTGGAATATTTGGATGAAATTTTCTCCCATGATGTCAAATTCCCGTCTCAAAATGCGAACAACAAGGTGAAGAGTCAATCCAATGACGAAAAATGATATTCCTATGTTGAGAGGAAAAGAGAGAAGGAAGACATTTAGTTGCGGAAATACCCTGGCCATGATACCCAGCACCAAGCTGGATATAAGAAGAATGGCAAGGATAGGTGCAGAGAATTTGATTCCCAGCAGAAACATTTTAGAACCAAGCGCCATAAGAAGTTCCACCACGCCGCCTGAAAAGTTCATGTAGCCAGGAGGCAGCATGATGTACGAATCAAGTATAACCTTGAAGAATATATGATGGACGTCAAGGGCAAGAAAAATAAGAATGGCTAGTACATTTTGAAACTGACTCATCAGCGACAGTTGCTGGGAGGTTTGAGGGTCAAAAATATTGGCAGCGGCAAAGCCCATCTGGTATCCGATGATTGTTCCGCCAAAGCTGACGGCAGTAAATATCAACTGGGCAACTAAGCCAAGCATCATGCCCAATATAACTTCATTTGCGGCAATAATGGTAAATTCGAAAAGATTTAATGGTGCAGTGGGTGTATACGGCCCCATAAGAGGGAACAGAAGCAGAGAGACAAGGACAGCCAGGCCAACCTTGACCTGAATAGGTGTCTGTTGACCGTTAAAAACAGGAATGGCTGTTATAAGTGCACCGACACGTGAGAGACAGAAAAGAAAACTTTGGAACTGCTCCAGGGGTACTATTTGAATATCCACAGGAGCCTGTCACTGCCCTACCACAGCGATCCCTGAAATGATGCCGGTTGTGAAGTTTATAAGCAGGTTGATGATCCAGGGGCCAAATATGAGAAGTGTTATAAAAACAGCAACGATTTTCGGGATAAAAGTCATGGTCTGTTCATTGATCTGAGTGGCAGCTTGAAAAACGCTGATTATCAAGCCAACGAGCAATGCCGCAATGAGCATGGGGCCAGCTGCAAGCAGCACAGTTTCAACTGCCTTTCTTCCTATGGCAACAACGTCTTCTGGGGTCATGGTATCATCCAAAACTTTTTAATAGTGATCCGACAACCAGGTGCCAACCGTCAACCAGAACAAATAAAAGCAATTTGAAGGGCAGGGAGATAATAATTGGTGGCAGCATCATCATTCCCATGGACATGAGAACCGATGCAACAATCATGTCAATGACCAGGAAAGGAACATAGATCATAAAACCCATCTGGAAGGCCATCTTGAGTTCAGAAAGTAAGAAGGCCGGTATTAAAACCATTGTGGAAACATCTTGTCTGTCTTCTGGTTGCTGTTTTTTAGTCACTTCAAAAAGCAGTTTCAGCTCGTTTTCACGCACCTGGGAGAACATAAAATCACGCATGGCCTCTACAGTTGTATCAAGAGCCACTTCTTGTGTGATTTCTTCATCAAGATAAGGCTGGAGCGCCGTTGAATTTATAGTGTTGAAAACAGGTGACATGACAAAAAAAGTAAGAAAAAGAGACAAGCCTATAATTATTTGATTCGGTGGCATATTTTGGGTGCCCATGGCTTGTCTGACAAAACCAAGAACAATGACAATTCTGGTAAAAGCAGTGGTCATCAATAAGATAGCCGGGGCAACAGAAATAATAGTAAGAACAAAAAGAACCTGGAGCGCAGTGGAGACTTCTGCAGGATTAGCAGCGTCTTTTACTCCGAGCGTTACTGTTGGCACGTTCACAGCCTGGGCAAGTTCAGGGAGCAACAGTGTTGCCAGAATGATCAGTTTTGTTATGTATATCACTGTTTTTCTGCCAGGATTTTCTTGAAATCTTTTTTAGGTTCATCTGCTTTTTGGCCTGTAAGATCAGCAACAAGTTCTACTTTGCCAGTACTCATACCAACCAGAAGTTCCTTACCACGCACTTCCACCAGGACTAGGGCAGTTTTTGGCATCAGGTAGCGGATCTCAAGTATTTTGATGGCTCCGGATTGGAGCTTGCCAAGGCCAAACTGCTTTTTGGCAAGTGCATATATCACAAGTATTAGGCCGACCACTATGAGAAGGGCCCAGAGCATTTGCAAAAGAAGCCCGCTGGTTGTCAGGAATTCTCCCGCCCAGCAATTGGCAGGAATTAGAAGTACAAAAAGGATGAGAATTCCGCTTTTCATCGATTATCCAAGTTGTTCAATTCTATTTGACTGGCTGACGACTTCGGTTAGGCGAATACCGAATTTGTCTCCTACTTTTACGGCTTCTCCTTTGGCAATAAGACGGGAATTCACATAAAGATCAAGAGGTTCACCTGCAAGCTTGTCAAGTTCAATGACATATCCCTCTCCTAGTTGCAGCAGGTCTTTAAGCAGTATCTTGGCGCGACCTATCTCAACAGATATCTGAAGGGGGACGTCACAGAGGAAATCGAGACCGCGAGGGAGATGTTGACCAGCCTGATTATTATTATTCGCAGGATTACTTGGATCCTGAAGAAGTTCAGCTGTTTCATCAGGATTAAGTGTTCCCGAACCCGTGGGGTTTGTTTGATCAGGTATTGCCATAGAATGCTCCTTGTCTGTTGCTATATCGACTTGTCACGTGGACAGCTTTTTTACTGTTGCGAATC
>CAMYOP010000041.1 GCA_947260045.1 uncultured Desulfobulbaceae bacterium | reverse complement strand
TCACGGGACACCATGATCCATACATTTTAACAAAAGCGGTAGAATCCTGGCCCGTTGATTCGGTTCTCATGCCTGTAAATCCAGTTGAGGAAGTAATGGGAGGGTTTCTTACCCTGACAGCCAGTGCTGCTCAGAAAAAAGGAGTAGAGATAATTGGTATGAAGGTACTTGGGGCAGGACATTATATACTTCCCAAGTACAAGATTACGCCACAACAACTTGTACGTTTTGCTTTGACCTGCAATATAACCCTGCCAATTGTGGGCTGTGCCAGTCAAGAGGAAGTCCTGGCTTTGACTTCTTCTGAATCTATGCAAGGTCTATCTGGGAGCGAAAAGGACAAGATCGCAGCAATTTTTAAGCCGTATGCCTCACGAATGGCTTTTTACAGAGGAATATTATAGAGGAAGGTGTTGTTCATCAGCTGCGCAGCACTTGTTTGCTACAAGCGTGTAATAATGATGGATGTGATTACCTTTTTGTAATGCTGGCAACCGTATTGTATGTAACGGCCATACCCAATCAGGCGTAGGTGTCTATCCTGCCCTCCTGTTTCTGGCTATTATCATTGTGCTGGGGTTCTGGCTTGGCCGTTTCTTCAACTTTTTTGTTTTCTTCAGTTTTCTCAAGTGTTTTGCTGAGTACTTCTTGACCAACGTTTGCCTGATTTATTGCTATTTCCCTATTTGCCAAACTGCTGGGACCGATATCCATGAGATCCTCCTGGGGGGTGAACTGTTTTGCTTCAACCAGGTATATGCAAGTTGTGGACCCATTTGTAAGATATCGTATATTGGAGAAAACAGGAAGCACTCTGTTTGGTGCTGGGAAGTGTTTATTGTAATGTTTTTTTATAGATGGAAAGTTCGCAGCTACGCCTTTTAAGGTTTTTATCTTCAGATGCAGTCACTTTTTTGACAGAAAGAATGTACTCTTTGGGAAAATCATGTTCATACATTCCCTGTAGGACATGAATTTTATACCAGTCAAAGGGCGTTAAATGTGCATCTATCCTGGTAGCGTAATAGGTATAGACCATAAGCAATTCTTGCAAAGGAGTATGGATCTTTACTTCTTTAATCTCATACCCCTTGCCTAAGCCCTCTGCAGCATCCAGATATTTTTTCTCATCAGAAGAAATGTCATAAACCACCCCTAATACGTAATGCTCTTTGTTTCCAGTTTCATAAGCATCACATTTTGCTGAATTATCTCTGCCTATTTTGTGAAAGAGAAGGGAGTGTTTGAAGAGTTTCGCAACGGTTAATTTCTGTGCTGAAGGCACGCGTGCTTGCATTCTTTTAACAGATAAGTTGGAGCCATAAGCAAAATAGAGCATTCGATTTGTTTGGTGAACTTAAAGTGTTATGTGTCTACAATATTCGGTAACGTTTTCAGGTGAAATATTTGAAAAACCATTATTCTTTTTTCTGGCGATAGGAGAGAACCGGTACCGGGGATCTTCGAAAAATTTTTTCAGCAACCGATCCAGTAAAACCATGCATGAGGTCAGACTGACCTTTTACACCCATAATAATCATGTCTATCCCCTCCTGTTTAACGAGCTGAAGAAGGGTTTGGGCTGGGTTTCCAACTTTAAATATCATTCGTATTTTTTCTTTGGGAAAAGATACTTTTTGCAGCATGGTTTCAAGGAGTTCGATTCTCTGTTTTTCAACTTCTTCTACATAATGTTCTGCGTCTACGTCATAGCCAAAAGAGCTGATTCTTTGAACTGTCTCAACATCTTTTTCATTGATGACATTTACCAGAATAATATGACTTTCAAGTGCGCTTGCCATGCTAATTCCGTAGTTTAGCAGGGGGCCGGAGTATTTTGAAAAAGTGAGGGGAACCATGATTTTATTTACTGTAGACATGACAGACTCCCTAAGTGGTAATGATTTAATCTTCTACAGGCTGTTATATGCTTTGCATTTGAATGTTTTTCTTTCGAGGTAATTGAAAGAGATAGATACCAGCAAAGAGTATCATGCCTATACAGTATGTCCAGTAACGCTGCTCGTGGGCAATGCCGAGCCATTGAGCTATGAGGTCAGGTCGCATGAGGATAAGGGTGACCGAGAGGAAAAAGGGAATCTCATACCATCTGTTTTTGGTAATGAACCATCCCTGGGTTGCAGAGGCAAAGGCAAAGTTGCCAAAACAGGTCATAACAAAAATAAGAATTCCCTGAATCCAGGATTGGACGTTATGGAGAATTAAATCTGAGTTAAAGATAAACATAAATGGCAAGATTGCGGTCCGGATATCATACATGAAGGCCTGTAAACCTGTCGGGATTGGAGGAGATTTAGCAATTGCTGCAGCAGCGTAAGCAGCTAGTCCGACAGGTGGAGTGTCATCAGCTAAAATTCCAAAATAAAAACAGAAAAGATGGGCTGACATAAGTGGAACCACAAAGTCGTGCATTCCCCCAATTTCTACTATGGCTGGAGCCGTCAACGAGGCCATGACGATATAGGTTGCTGTTGTCGGTAAGCCCATGCCGATTATTAGACTTGTTATAGCTGTAATTATAAGCAGCAGAAAGACATTACCCATGGCAAGAACATCTATGACTTCGGTGATGAGCCCACCCAGGCCAAGGGAAACAACACCGACGATGATTCCGGCTGATGCTGTTGCCAGGGCAACCGTTACCATATTACGTGCCCCGGAAACAAGGGCTGCTAAAATGGTGAGAAGTGCATGTTTTACGGCAGGAAGTATGGGTTCCTTTTTATTATATGCCCTGATAGGGTACTGAAAAAGCATAATGACCGCCATGACCCAGATGGCGTTAAAGGCGGCAAGCTCTGGAGAATGACGCACAATAATTAACTCATAGAGCAGCATAGAAAGAGGAATAAGAAAATGAACACCTGATAAAAAGGTTTTGACAAACTGAGGGAGTTCTTTTCTGGATAGGCCTCTGAGGCCAAGTTTTGAGGCTTCTATGTGCGAGATGTAAAAAAGGGCGGCATAGCTTGCAAAGGCAGGGATAGCAGCGGCTTTGACCACTTCGACATAGGGAACATTGACATATTCGGCGATGATAAAAGCGGCCGCGCCCATAATTGGCGGAGCCAGTTGGCCGTCTGTTGAAGCGGCAACTTCAATTGCAGCCGCCTTGGTCGGAGGATAGCCAACTTTTTTCATCATAGGGATGGTAAATGTTCCAGTCGTGACAATGTTGGCAATAGACGATCCCGAAACAAGGCCAGTGAGGCCACTTCCCATTATAGCCGCTTTTGCTGGCCCTCCTTTGAAGCGTCCAAGCAGGCTTAAGGCTACTTGTATAAAGTAATTACCAGCTCCAGCCTTGTCGAGCATGGCACCAAAGAGGACAAATAAAAAAACAATGGTGGCAGAAACATCAAGCGGTATACCGTAAATACCTTCTGTGGACATGGTCATCTGGCCAACGAATCTATTGAGAGATGTTCCTTTAAAAGCTATCAGGTCAGGCATGTAAGGGCCAAGGAAAGCATAGCCAATAAAACAACTGGCAATAAAGGGGAGAGCAGGACCAATAGTACGCCTGGCAGCTTCAAGTAAAAGTATAACTAAAACAATTCCAGCGATTATGTCTTTTGTGTTGGGCGAACCGTATCTGTTTATTATACCATCGTAATCGAGAATAATATAAAGCGATGCACAGACTGCTGATAAAGCAATGAGCATGTCAAGAATTGGGATGTTTCGGTGCTCAGCTAGAAATTTGAGGCCGAATAGGGGTTTTTTTAAGAGAGGATAATTGAGAAACACCAAGGCCATGGCAAAGGCCAAATGGATAGAGCGGATATAGGTTGAGTCAAGTGTAACCCATTTGGCAATAGCCAGTTGGAAGAGAGACCAGCAAAGAGCAATGGTTGGGATGAGATACTTTTGCCAGCCTGAAGGTTGTCTACCAATACCTTCTTCTGCAGCGGCAATTTTTTGAGCTGCCGCAAGGCCAGTGTCAGCTTTTTCGATAACAATGTTTTTCAAAGTTCAGACCATATGAACGTACTGCAGCCTAGTAAAATAAAAAAAGGGATAAATTATTAATTCAAACTTGTAGGCAAATAAGTTTGCATTTTAATAAATCATCCCTTTGTGATGATGCTTTTCTAATACTTCTTGCAGATTGTCTTATTTTATCATACCTGCTTCTTTAAAATACTTAATAGCGCCAGGATGGAGTGGAGCAGATAGCCCTTCTAGCATGGATTCCTTGGTTAGACCATTATAAGCAGGATGAAGTTTTTTGAAGTCATCCAGGTTATCAAAAACTTCCTTAGTAAGGGCATAGACAACGTTATCTGGCACTTTTGCTGATGTGACAAAAGTGGCTTTTACGCCAAAAGTTTCAGGATCTGCAGCGTTTTCTGCACCTGGGTAGAAGGAGATGGGGATAGCTGATTTTGCGTAATAAGGATACTGGCCTAATAATTTTTCAATGCCTGTAATTGAAGCAAATCTAACTTTTCGGGCGCCAGAGGTAGCCTCTTTGATGGCGCCATTAGGATGACCAACTGTATAGAAAAATGCGTCGATTCTGTCATCTTGGAGAAGGCCTGGTGCTTCAGCAGCCTTTACGTTTTCAGCTTTGATATCTTTTTCGAAATCAATACCAACACTGTTGAGTGCATCTATGGAATTTTGTCGTTGACCAGATCCGGGGTTACCGATGTTAACCTTTTTCCCTTTGAGGTCTTTGATATCCGTGATACCTGAATCAACAGCTACGATAAGGGTGACAGATTCGGGATGAATGGAGAAGACAGCTCGAAGATTTTCCTGGGGCCCTTTATCTTCCCAGTCCGCCATACCTTTCACCGCCTGATATTGTCTGTCAGACTGGACTATTCCGAAATCAAGGTCTCCGCTCATGACGGAGTTGACATTAAAGACAGAACCGCCGGTAGACTCAACTGTGGCTCGAATACCGTATTGATCTCTTTTTTTATTAACCATTTTAGCAATAGCGCCACCCGTTGGATAATAGACACCGGTAATGCCACCGGTGCCGATGGTAACAAACGTGGTTTTTGCCTGAACAAAGGTTTGCGTCATAAAAACAGTTGCTGCCACGATAATTGATAAAAACAGCCCCTTCCTCATTGTAACCTCCTTTAATTATTTGAGATCATGCAAGTGCTTATTTCGGGAATTCAAATAGAACAGTTAACCACTATAGCAAGTCCAATTGCCATTACAAGAAAATAGTTTTTTTGCTTTTTTAGGCTATGCATTCAGATTTTCTCGATTTATGCGTATCAAGCCTGTATGCTGAAAGAGAGTTGAGAAAGTCTTCTACGCTGTGATGAAACTTATCGTGCAGTGAAGAATTTTTTTGCGCTGTTCTTCACCTTATGGGAAATGGAAATTAATGAAGAATCAAAATAAGACCACAGAGAATGGTGGTGAAAATGACAGGGAGCAGGATGGCGCTTCCTTGAAAAAGAAGTACTATAATGTCTCCTTTTACCTCGATTGGTGCAAGGCCTGTGGTATTTGTATCGCCTTTTGCCCAAAACAGATAATAAAGGTTCGTAAGTCAGGGAAACCATATATAGAAGAACCTGACCTCTGTATTGGCTGTCGTTTTTGCGAGATTCATTGTCCCGATTTTGCAGTTAATGTGAAGGATCGCTTCCCGAAGAGGAGGAAAACTGATGTTTGAACAGAAAACAGCTCGTCAGTTGCTCCAGGGAAATGAGGCTATTGCCCACGGAGCGCTAGCTGCCGGCTGCCGTTTGTTTGCAGGATATCCCATTACGCCGGCATCGGAAATATCCGAATTACTCTCTGTTTTGCTTCCAGGGGTGGATGGAACCTTTATCCAGATGGAAGATGAAATTGCCAGCATTGGCGCAATTATCGGTGCTTCTCTTGCCGGAGTAAAATCTCTCACTGCCACAAGTGGTCCTGGTTTTTCATTGATGATGGAGAATTTAGGCTTTGCCTGTGTTGCAGAAGTTCCCATAGTTATTGTCAATGTCATGCGGGGAGGCCCTTCAACTGGCCTGCCGACCAGCCCATCCCAGGGAGATGTTCAGATGGCCAGATGGGGTACCCATGGCGATCATCCTGTTGTGGTCCTGGCTGTGTCTTCTGTCATGGATTGTTTTTCTATAACTGTTACTGCCTTTAATATCGCAGAAAAGTACAGAGTTCCGGTTATTATTCTTTCAGATGAAGTCGTCGCCCATACCAGAGAGTGTGTCTCTCTTCCTGCCCAGGAAGATATAAAAGTGATAGATCGTATAAAACCAAGCGTACCGCCTGAGTGGTACAAACCCTATGCAGGTGACAATCGGGGTGTACCATCAATGGTAGCCTTTGGAGATGGATATAGACATCATGTGACGGGTTTGATTCATGATGAAAAGGGTTATCCAACTCAAAATAGTAGAGAAGTTGATGCTTTTGTCAGGCGTCTGACTAGAAAAATTACTCTTGGTTTTCACGAGATAATGATGACCCAGGGGTATTTACTAGAAGATGCTGAAGTGGCTGTTATTGCCTATGGGTCAGTTTCGCGTTCAGCGAAAAGCGCGGTTGAGGATGCCCGAGACCATGGGGTTAAGGCAGGTCTTTTGCAGTTGATCACCCTTTTTCCTTTTCCTCGAAGTCAGGTGGTGCCACTTTTGAAAGGCTGTCGGGCCATCCTTGTACCTGAAATGAATCTTGGCCAGATCAGTCGAGAGGTCCAAAGAGTCAACCAGACAGCATGCCGAGTCGTAAAATATAATAGAGTTGATGGTCAGTTTATTACGCCATCTGAAATATACGAAGAATTGATCAAAATGTAACCACAGGATCGATATGGTAATTTCAGCGCAGGAGTTACGGCATAGATATCTACGCTATGACAAAAGCTTTCCCCATGTGTGGTGTCCAGGCTGCGGCAATGGTATTGTCATGGGAGGGCTTCTACGGGCTATTTCCAGACTGGGTTTGGAAAAAGACGAAGTAGTGCTCGCCTCAGGAATTGGTTGTTCCGGAAGGATGCCAACATATCTTGATTTTAATACCTTGCATACTACCCATGGGCGGGCTTTGACTTTTGCTACAGGGGTGAAGCTTGCCAAGCCTTCTCTCAATGTAATTGCCATTATGGGTGATGGTGATGCAACTGCCATTGGCGGCAATCACCTTATTCATGCTGCGCGCAGAAATTTGAATTTGACTGCAATTATAATAAATAACTCTATTTATGGAATGACTGGCGGGCAATACTCGCCTACAACACCATTTGGTTCTATTTCCGCCACCTCTACCTATGGGCATATAGAGCATGCTTTTTCTATAGCTGAGTTGGTCGTTACAGCAGGGGCCTCCTTTGCAGCAAGAGCCACCGTCTATCATGGTGAACTTATGAGTCGACTCATAGAGCAGGCTATTTTAAAAAGAGGTTTTGCCGTCGTCGAAGTTATCTCAAACTGCCATGTACAATATGGGCGGAAAAACAAACTTGGCAATGCCGTTGACATGTTGAACGGTTTTAAGGACAATTGTGTGACTGTGAACCGTGCGGCCAAGATGACTGCTGAAGAACTTGAAGGCAAAACAACCATAGGGGTGTTGACTGATCGAGAAATGCCAATTTCCACTGTTGAATATCAAAAGGTTCGTGAGCGAGCAAAAAAAGAGCAGGAGTGAAAGTGGAAAAGATAAAGAAAACTAAATTTCAACGTTATGAAATTCGTTTCAGCGGTTCAGGTGGTCAGGGATTGATTACTGCTGCTGTCATTTTTGCCCAGGCTGTTGGGGTGTATGATGGCAAATTTGTATGTCAAACCCAGAGTTATGGACCAGAGGCAAGAGGCGGTAAAAGTAAAGCAGAAGTTGTCGTCAGTAATGGGCCTATTGATTATCCAAAAGCTCTTGATATCGACATGTTACTCGCGATGAATCAAGCTGCATGCGATGCTTATTTTTTTGATTTGAAACCAAATGGACTGCTTGTAGCTGACTCAAATCTTGTTGAGCAATATCCGACAAGCAGGGTCGTTGCCATACCTTTCACCGAAATAGCCAGGGAAGAAATTGGCCGGGAAATGGTGGCAAATATGGTGGCTCTTGGTGCCGTGGGCGCACTGTCTGGGCAGGTATCTCTTGAGAATTTGGAGAAAACATTGCTTGAAAGAGTTCCGGTAGGAACTCATGACATGAATAAGCTTGCCTTGCAACGTGGTATAGAAGAAGCAGGTAAGGTGAACCTGCAGAGTCTGCCTCGTGAGTTAATGAGCGATGATGAAGAGTTGTAATGTCGGTTTTATATGAATTGGTAGATGGTAAAAAAAATCTGACTCTCCGATACTTATTATTTGTAAACATAATTATCACGCATGCTTGATGCATCTTGCTGGAATATTTGGATCAGGCATGCTAAATACAATGAACATCATGATAGTGCAATATATACCCACTTATCATTGTTGTCTTCCTAGGTCCTAAGAATTATTATAAAATGTAATATATTGCTTTATATGTATAGAGCAGTTTCCGGGTTTATTTAGAGGGATTGTTTATGCTGGTTATTTGCGAAGATTGCGCAAGAAAATACGATATAAATGAGTCAAAAATTAAAGGAGAAAAGGCTTATTTTAAATGCAAAAACTGTGGACACCAGATAGTAATCAATAAAATCGAGCAGTCAGAGCAGAAGCAGAAGCAGAAGCAGAAGCAGGAGAAAGACAAAGACAAATCTACCCCACCCATTGATGATGATCTTGTCGCCAGGGACATAATCGCTCCTTCCTTTACCTTGGAAGAAAAAAAAGAGAAAGGCGGACTCTCAATAGGTATTTATTTGCTCGTGGCCCTTTTTGTTGGTTTTATTGTAACCAACTGTTCTCTCTATTTTCTCTATATAAAATACATACCTGATTTGCTGTACGAACAGGTAGATTTACGTTCAGGAGCCATTGCTGCATCTTTTAAAAATAATGTTCAGGAACCTTTGCAGTCTCGATATTTTCTGGAGGTAAAGAAACAGACAGAACTTTTGACATCTTTGCCTGGTGTGGCGTATGCGGCTGCAGTGGATAAGGACGGAAATATTGTGGCTGGTTTTTTTAGTGATGTGGACAGATTTTCTCCAGAGTTTGCCGCCAGGGTAAAGAGTGACGGGTTCCCAATGACTCTTATCCGGAAAAATATGGTGTATGGTATAGAGAAAGAGCGGGATGCAAGATTACTGATAGGAAATCAGTTGATTTTGGATAAGGCGATAGCTATCGAAAAGGAAGGAGGAGAAATACATCTCGGAATTTTTCTTGCTGATGTGGAACAAAAAATTAAAGATGCCATTTTTTCACCATTTTCTCTGGGTATTATTGGTTTTGTCTGGTTGGGTGGATTTTTCGTATTTCTTTTGATTGCTGGTTATATTTCAAGACCGTTAAAGACCTTGGCTGAAGTTGTGGAACGGATAAGTTTAGGTGAGCTGGATTTACACATTGAGACAAAAGGACCAAGTGAGGTAAAGGCACTGGCTAGATCAATTGAACGAATGCAAGCATCAATAAAAAACGCAATTGGCAGGCTGCATTCCAAAAAATGAATTAAACACGTTAACTATTCAACTATAATATAAAGAAATCATATATAGGCTGAGGCTGTTCAAGGGTATTTTTTCATGTTGCTGCCAAGAGAAGTACCGTTTTTAGAAAATCTGAATTCCTATTATCTTGATATCGATAAGTTCACCCAGCATCTCCAAGGTGAGATCGGTGCGGGTTGTATATATTGCAAATCAAGCGCACAGGAAATCCTTATCTACTTTAATGAACAGGAAATAATTGGCGGAATTTTACAGGAAAACGGTGAGCATGCCCAGGCATCACCTACACTTGAGCCTCTATTAGCGATTTTGCGAAAATCAAGCTTTATTGTAAAAGTCTTTCAGCTTGATGCCAATGCTATCTACTTCTGGAGTCATCTGGATTCATTTAAACGAGCAAAAAAATTACTGCGGTCCAGCGAGATCTCCCTTTTTGAAATCCTTAACAGATTTCAAAAAATGAAATTTTCCGGTTTTGTTGAAGTTCAGTTTGAAGACAGCAGTGAGGGGGCTGTAGTTTTTTACCGAAGTGGAAATAAAATAGGAGGGTCCTACTTCTGGGGGCAGGGTGGATTAAATACCTCCAACAAAAATTTGGAGGAGCTCTTAAAGAAAATAGAAAAAAAAGAAGCTACCTATGCGGTTTCACGCTTTTTGGACAGTCCTCCAATCAGCTTATTAGCCGAGGAAATATTTGAAGTTGAGGATTACGATGACGAGTATGATGCCCAGCTCGTTCTTGGTCTTGAGGAATTTTTAATAATTTACACCAAAGTACTTTACAAAAAACTCAATAAAGACCCTGTATTGCTGCTTCGCCAGAGTTTTATAGCAAATACTGGTAGATTTCCTTTTCTTGACCCTTTCCAGGGGCAGTTTAAATTTACCAACGGCGCGGTGTATATAAGTGATTCCACCAACTCTTTTGAGGTGGTAAAGGGTGTTGTTCATTGTGTGTGGGAGGTTATATACGCACTTGGGCTTGAAAAATACTTCAAACTGCAGCTCTCCTCATGGCGGAATAATTTTTTGCGAAACGAGGGCGTTCTTATAGACAGATAAGCCTTTTTTACAGAGTGTTAAACTGACTCTACTCTCCTATAGATGCAAGCCTAAAAGTCTTTATCTTTATGTAGCTTTGTCGCCAGTTGTCCGCATGCCGCCGAAATATCTGCACCTCGGCTTTGCCGTATGAAAACAGTGTAGTCTTTGTTTCGCAGAATCTTTTGAAATTTGAGAATTACGTTACGTTTTGGGCTTCGAAAAGGGCTCTCACTGGAGCTGTTCATAGCCAATAGATTTATTTTACAGGGGATGTCACTTAGAATTTTTGCAAGTTCCAGGGCATTCTTTTCGGAATCATTGATGCCTTCCAGCAGTGTGTATTCAAACATGACGCGCTGTCTTCTTTTCATTGGAAAAGTTCGGCAGGACTCCAGCAGTGTTTCCAGAGGATACTTATTATTAATCGGCATGAGGCTGCTGCGAGTTTCATCATCTGTTGCATGAAGGGATACAGCAAGGTTGACATCAGTTTTGCTTCCAAGCTCCAGCATTTGTGGGACAAGGCCACAGGTTGAAACAGTAACTCTGCGACTGGCAAAATTACAGGCCCTTTGCTCTGTTAGAATTGAGAGAGCAGTGAGAAGATTGTCCAGGTTCGCAAGAGGTTCACCCATTCCCATGAAAACAATATTTGTAAGGGAACCTTTGTTGTGTTCAAGCATCCAGTCACGAACAGCACAAACCTGGTTGACTATTTCTGCTGAGTTGAGGTTTCTCAGAAAACCCATGTCACCTGTCAGGCAAAATTGGCATCCCATTGCACAGCCTACCTGGGAAGAAACACATAAAGTGTTACGATCTTCTTCTGGTATGAGAACCGATTCAATAATTTTGTTGTCGTCAAGCTTGAAGGCAAATTTAACCGAACCATCCTGAGACGTTTCGCATAACGGGTTTTCAAAGCGGCTGATGAAAGCATGTTTGTTGAGAGCAGCTCTGAATTCTTTGGCCAGATCAGTCATCTGGGAAAAGTCAGTTATGCCCGGTTTGTACAACCATGATAAAATCTGGCGTCCTCGAAATGAAGGCTGGCCCAGTGATTCGACAAATTGAATAAGCTGTTGTTGATCAAGATTTTTCAGGTCAACTAACTTGGTATTTCTATCTTTTTTTGTATCTGTATCCATTCGTATTGGCTCAAAACTCGCAATAAATTGGCTTTGGATGATTTGTTTTACTTATGATTTCCTTATAGGGACCTCAAACTTTCAGGCTTGAGTGAGGTTGTGCCGACAAGAGCCTGGTCAACGAGAGAGAGAAAATCAGACTTGTCTCTAGGCAGTCTGCCATTTAAGGCCAGATAATTTGAAGCATGATTTGCCTGGAATTGGGCTTTTTTTACATTTATATGTTCTATGATCTTTCGTAATTCCTGAAGGAGAGAGAGCTTGTCTGGTAGGGTGAATAGATCTGACTTCAGTTGCTCTGCCAGCGGTGTGTTATCAAGTATCATTAAAGTTAACACTGCAATTTGGTCTGGCTCCATTTTACTTAGGACAGAGCCTGTCGCCTCAGCATGTTTCTGAGATCGTTGCGCCCCTCCAATACCAAGTAGGCTTGTTACTGATAAAAATATACCAGCTCTTTTCACCATATGGGCGGCGCTGATCATCTCTTCACTGGAAGAACCTTTTTTGATAAGCGTAAGAGTGGGATCGTCTCCACTTTCAAGTCCCATGTAAATGCGGCCGAGTCCCAGTCCCTTCAACTCTGACAGTTCATTTTCTTTTGTACGGAGAATATCTTTACAGTTGGCGTATAAACTTATGCGGCGAACCCATGGCAAATGTTTTTTGATATTTCCAAAAATGAAAATAAGCCTTTTGTGAGGAATTGCTAGAGCGTCGCCGTCTGCTAAAAAAACTGTTCGCTGCCGACGGCAATAGTCGGCAGCAAAAGAGATATCTTCTCGTATCTCAGTATCACTCTTTATGCGGAATTTTTTATCACGGTAGGCGCCGCAGAAGGTGCACTGGTTATGGGAGCAGCCAACTGTAACTTGCAGGATAATTGAGTGCGCCTCACTGGGGGGCCGAATGATAGTGCCTTCGTACTGCATCACCCGTTATTTTTTTGGGCAAAGTCCTCCATGAAACTTACCAGTTTTTCAACGCCCTCCTGGGGAAAGGCATTGTATATGGATGCTCGACAACCGCCAATGGAGCGGTGGCCTTTCAAGCCGTCGAGCCCAATCTGAGCAGCCTCGGCAATAAATTTTGCCTCAAGTTCAGGGGTGGGCAGGTTAAAGGAAATATTCATCAATGAGCGAGAGCTTTTTTCAGCGTGTCCTCTGTAGTAGTCCGTTGCATCAATTGCATCATAGAGAAGGGCTGCCTTTGTTTCATTTATTCTGGTAATAGCAGAGAGCCCACCCAGTTCTTTTAACCACTTTAAAACAAGTCCAACACAGTAAATAGAGAAACAGGGAGGAGTGTTAAACATTGATCCCTTGTCTGCATGGGTT
>CAMYOP010000040.1 GCA_947260045.1 uncultured Desulfobulbaceae bacterium | reverse complement strand
TTTAAAAGTGAGAGACAGATTCCAAATTCCTCTAATTAAATCTAGCACATCTAAAGCTTTAGTTGCGGCATCTGCTGCTGACCTTGCTTGTACTGTTGCCCTTATATATTGGTAGTTTGTTGGTACTTTTCTAACTAAAGAGCCAGATGACTTTTTGATTAACTTTGAATTTTCTTTTTGAAATCTTGAGGGAATATTGTTGCTAATTGTGATTGTGGAGCCGTTGATCCTTATTCTTCTTGGAGGAGTGTTTCGTGAAAGTGAAACGAGAGAAAGTAAAACAAAAGGTGATTTTGGAATTTTTAAATACTTTTTTTCCAACCTATTTACTTCTTGAAGGAATGTTTCTTTATCTATTTTTTTTCTTCCACCTGTATTAAATAATGCTTTTGAAATAATGCCAGAACTTTCGTCAAGAGGTATTTCCTTATGAAAATTTACCATATTCGACAATGTCGTTTTGTCTAACAAATGGCTTAAACCCTCAAATGTGACTTTACCTGAAGGGTCAATTTTCCTTCCTATATTTATTTGTTCGAGAATCAAGTTTGGCTCGAACCCTTCTTTCCAATTAGCACACACTTATTTTATTCCTTTGTTATCTAAGGCCTTAGATATGCTTCAGTGTCATCTATACTCGCAGCATTATCAATGCCGACGGTCTTAAAGTCGGATTGGCCAGGTTGTTAGGCTATTTTGTTTTTATTGATGTATTAGATCCCATAAAGATTTTTAGATAAACTTTCTATAATTATCCCTTACTCAATTTATAAATTTTTTTTCATTTGAAGAGAAGGCATATCCAAAATATCCTCGCTCACCAACTCCTTCTCCTGAGTCAATATCTTGCCATCACCTGTTATCTGGAGCTCTCCCCGAATCGTTGCCGGTTGATGATGGACACAGTAAGAACTCCATACCATTGTTTGTATTGATTTAATCGTCCCTGCGGACTAAAAATTTTATTTTTTTTCAGTTGAGAAGAATCCGTCTGAAAGTGTCTCCATAAAAGCAACGATCAGCTCTTCTTCCTTATCGGTGAGCTTCAGGTCACCAAGTTCTTCACTGTTTAGGTTTGCCTTGACCTCCGGTCCGGGCCAACAATTCTCTGCAAGAGCTTTTTCTTCGGTATATAAACCTGGGCAGGCAGGCTTAATGTCCCTGGTATTATAAAAATGCACCACTCCCTTGAGCGTTTTAAAGTAACCATTATGCATGTAGGCTTTGACAAATTTGCTGCTGGTCCGTTTGTCAATATTTCGTAATGTAGGAACTTTATGTTTGCCCATATTTCCCTTGGCCAGCTTCTGCCATTCTCCCGATGTTTCAGGCTTTTCGAGAAAACCGCCAAGCCCGGTGTCAATATAATCGGCATTTATCTTGTAAACGGGGTTTTCAGGATTTGCCGGGACGCCGAGATTGTCATAGGTAAAATCGGTAAAAAGTGGTTTTCTGCCATCGGATATGTGGCATTTTGAGCATTTTCCTTTTCCATTAAACAAATCAAATCCGGCTTTCTCTTCTATGCTGAGTTCCGTTTCCCCTTTTAAAAAATAATCAAACTTTGAAGAGTAGGGATTTACTTCCGGCGATGCCTCATATGCGGCAATTGCAAGGGCTATAGCATTGAAAGATTGATTAATCTTCTGTCTTACGTTAACGGGCAGAGTTAAGGCTTCCGAAGCACCACATGCCTTGTTGACATCCAGTCCCAGGGGCCATTGAATGTCGCACTCCCCGGGATATACTTTTTCAAGAGAATATTTATAGTCTGCATTGCAAACACGGAAGACAACGCAGGCCGGGTCAGCGAATCCGTGCTCAACAGGGTTGAGGAACGGGTCTTGGGCCTGATCTGCAGCTGCATTTCCCAGCTTTTCACCTGTCGCACGCCCATCCCAGAAACTGCCGCCTATGAACAATTCATCTTTCCGCTCATAGTACATGATAGGACTTGCAGCAGCGTAGGCAGCACTCGGAGGCTTGCGCTCTCCAAAACGGGTGCTTACAGAGCCCTGGTAAACAGCTCCATGTGCATTGATCTCGGCATCGGGTCCGGTCCAGCCTGTGGCAGGATCATGGCAGCTTGCGCAGGCCTGGTTTTTGTTAATCGATAAATTCTTGTCAAAGAAAATGGACTTCCCGAGCTGTTCAACCGGTGTCAGGATATGGAGTGCCCCTGCGGTTTGGCTATAAGCTAGTATAATGGAGATGATAAAAAAGGGAAGATAAACAGTTTTATTGATTTTCATACAATCCTTCCTCCGATATTTTATTCTGAAAAAAATCAGCAAAAGTCGGGATCACGTCTTCAAAATCAAATTTACATATCAAGGGGCTGCTTTAATATCCTCCAGATTGATAACTTCATAAAGCTATTCAGTCTTCTGCTCTGTATAGATAATACTTTACCCTATCAGGCAAGCGATTCAAATAGAAATGTTGGGTTTCGTTTCGTATCGATGGTGTTACGTGTCCCAGTACCAGGACCTGCATTAGCGTAAAGAAATCCTTTACTTTTAGTTTTCTGGCGGGGAAGTCTCCTACAGCGGTTTACTCGTTTCTTTTAAAATCGCCCAGCCGCTATTTTCCCATGTCAGGTCGAGGGTTTTAACGACCTGGTCGCCATAGGTGTTGGATTGGAATTTTTGGATAAAGGTGACCTGGGCTTGGGTGTCATTTTTCTTCTTTTTCTTAATGTCACGTATGGTAATTTTAATAAATTTGGGCTTGCCAAGGCGCTGATAACGTTGTTTTTTCCAGGCTTTCATGCTAATGCCGCCAGGCGTGCTGAAATCTTTGGAATAATGCGATAGATAGGCCTCGACGTTTTTTTGTTCCCAGGCTCCGGACCATGATTTCAGAAATGCATTCACAGCGTTAAGATCAGGTAATTCTTTTGGAGGAGCACTCGGGTTTAGCGTTTTCTCCACAGGCCCGGGAGAAGATGCTGCTTTTTTCTTTTTCTCTGTTTGTGCGGTGGTCTCCTTTAAAGTTTTACTTGAATTTGAGGAAATTTCAGTTTCAGCTTGAGATATTCTCTTGGGCGGTTCTGCCTTTGCAACAATAATTTCCGGTTCTTTTACTGGAACCGAAGCAGTCTTAAGGGCTGTTTCAAGGGCCAGTATCCGGTTGCGAGCAGCTGTATTATCCGCAGTCAGTTTTCTGTTCATCGTCCCCGCCTGGTCAGCAGCCTGGCGTTGTATCTCCAGCTCTTTGTGGACCGTGGCAAGCTCTTCTCCCCGGTCTTTCCTTGAACTCCCGGCATCTGCCAGGGCAGTCTGCAGTCTTGTTATCTGAGTGCGGCCGGCAGCAAGTTCAGCCTCAAGTTCGCGGTTACGTGTTACCGATTGTCTGTTCGTCTCCTGCTGTCTGGTTAATTCTTTTTGTAATGCAGCCAACTCCGAAAGCTGGACGGTTCCTTGGGATTGTATCCCGGTTAGCATTTTTTCCTGTGCGCCAAGCCTGCTTTTCAGTTCTGCAACTTCAGCATCCAGGGACTTGCGGATTTCCTCGGTAAGACCACTTCCCTGCCGTTGCTTTTCCAGTTCCCCGCTCACCTGAGCCAACTGTGAGGTGAGTTTTTCGTTGTCGGTCCGTGACTTCTGCAGTTGTTTTTCAGCCTTGGCTGCCTGGGCCAATATTTCTTGCTGTTTATTATTCAATTCTTCAACCTGGCTAAGCGCACGGGTGAGATTTTCCTCTGCCTTTTTTTGCGCAGAAGCGGCGTGAGAAACAGTTCCAGTTTTTGCTGCAACATCCTTTTGTAAAGCAACAAGCTCAGCCAAAAGGCTATTGCGGTTATGCAGAGTTGAGTCCAGCTTTTTTTCCAGTTCTGCAATCAGAGTTTTAAGTACCGTCCGTTCAGTTTCAAGATTGTTTAAGGTTGTATCATTTTTGCCACTTTCCAGTTTTTGTTTATCAAATGCGTCATTGAGCGCGGTTAATTGCGATGTCAATCGCTGTTCACTGACCTGAGATTCCAGAAGTTTTTGCTGCATAACTTTGAGCTTTGCTCGTTCAGCCAGCAGGTCCTGCTCCATAAGCTTTTGTTTTTTTGCTGCCTGATCGATGACCTTGAGCTTGCTGTTGCGAAGTTCTTCCATCTGTTTTAGGGTTGCTGCCAGCTCTGTTTCAAGAACTATATTGGAGGAAACTGACTGACCGGCTGCCTTTTGCTGAGCAGCAAATTTTTTCTGCACCTCTTCAAATTGTGCCTGGAGGTCAGCCTCGGAAACCTGCATTTTATTCAGGTTTTCTTCCAGGCCTTCAACCTTGATTTGCTTTATTGTAAGTTCGGTTTTCAGTTTGTCATTTGTCGTTTCTAATTGCTTGGTTTCATGCAATTTTTTTTCTAAAATAGCGTTGGCATCGGCTAACCGGAGCATGAGTTCATCTTGGTTTTTTTGCCCTGCCAGCAATTGAGCTTCAAAAGCTTTGGCTTTTTCCTGCTCAGCAGCCAGGTCCTGCTGCAGCTTCTTCCGGGTCTCTTCTGCCTTTGCCAGTAACTGACCTTGGGTCTCGCCAAGATCGTCCATCTGCTTGCCGGTTAGTGCCAATTCATTTTTCACTCCGGCAAGCTCTTCCTTGAGATTATCCCGGGAGGTTTGTAAAATTTTCAGTTTTTCTTGCAAGCCGGCAATTATGCCATTCTGTGCAGCAAGATTTTTATGCACTGCTGCAAGCTCTTCCTTGAGACCGTCACGCTTGGACTGCACAGTGGTAAGGGTATCATTCTGGGTGTCAAGCTGGTCCTGCATTCCGGAGAGTTCAGCTTCCAGGGCTTTGCGTTCAGTTTCAACCTGAACGGTTTGCTGTTCCTGCTTTGTAATTTTACCCTGTAACGTGAGCAGTTGCGCCTTCAGTGCCTTATCGTTTGCCAGGGCAGCCTGCAGCTCAGTCCCGACACGCTTCAGCTTATCCTGCTCTGCCGCAAGCTCACCTTCAAGCTGCAGTTTAGTCTTTGCGGCCTGGGCAATAAACTGACCCTGTTTCGTGTTGAGTTCCTCTATCTGCGCGAGCTTGGCGGCCAGTTGTGTCTCAAGATCCTTCCCGGCAGTTTCGAATTGGGAACTTTCCTGCTGCAGCTTCTCAAGGTCAGCCTTTACTCCGGCCAACTGTGCTGTTAGCTCCTGTTTGCCTTCTTGAGCATCCTGCATCTCTGTTGCAAACGCTTTTACCTTTTCCTGCTCAGCAGCCAGGTCCTGATGCAGCTTCTTCTGGGTTTTGGCAGACTGTGCGATGAGCTGGCGCTGTGTTTCGCCCAGTTCTTCCACCTGCACCCGAGCTGTTGCCAGTTCAGCTTCAAGCGCTGCTTTGGCTGCAGCCGTCTGGTTCGTAATCTCCTTCTGTGCAGCAAGATCTTTATGCACTGCTGCAAGCGCTGCCTTGAGGCCGTCACGCTTGGACTGCACAGTGGCAAGGGTGTCATTCTGGGTGTCAAGCTGGTCCTGCATTCCGGAAAGTTCCGCCTCCAGGGATTTGCGTGCAGTTTCAACCTGGGCGGTTTTCTGTTCCTGCTTTGTAATTTCACCCTGTAACGTGAGCAGTTGCGCCTTCAGCCCCTTGTCGCTTGCCAAAGCAGCCTGCAGCTGAGTACCAACACGCTTCAGCTTCTCCTGCTCTGCCGCAAGCTCACCTTCAAGCTGCAGCTCAGTCTTTGCGGCTTGGGCAATAATCTGACCCTGTTTCGTGTTGATTTCCTCTATCTGTGAAAGATTGGCTGCCAGTTGTGTTTCCAGGTCCTTCCTGGCTGCAGCGGTCCTATCGGCACTCTCCTGACTGGCTGCCAACTCTTTCTGCAGTGAGCCGATCTCGGTTTTGAGGCTGTTCCTGTCAGCCTCAACTTTTTGCAGGTTTTGTTCCTGGCCCGTAATCTTGGTCTGCTGCTCTGCCAGCTTTTTCTGCAGTTTTTTATTGGCAGTTTCGAATTGGGCGCTTTCCTGCAGCTGCTTCTCAAGGGCTCCATTTACTCCGGCTAACTGTGTTGTAAGCTCCTGTTTGCCTTCTTGCGCAGCCTGCAGCTGTAATTCAACAGCTTTGATCTTTTCCTGCTCAGCAGCAAGGTCCTGCTGCAGCTTCTTCTGGGTTTTGACAGACTGTGCGATGAGCTGGCGTTGAGTTTCGCCCAGTTCTTCCATCTGCACCCGAGCTGTTGCCAGTTCAGCTTCAAGTGCTGCTTTGGCTGCTGCTGTCTGGTTCGTGATCTCCTTCTGTGTGGCAAGATCTTTATGCGCTGCTGCAAGCTCTACCTTGAGGCCGTTACGCTTGGACTGCACAGTGGCAAGGGTGTCATTCTGGGTGTCAAGCTGGTCCTGCATTCCGGAGAGTTCAGCTTCCAGGGCTTTGCGTTCAGTTTCAACCTGGGCGGTTTTCTGTTCCTGCTTTGTAATTTCACCCTGTAACGTGAGCAGTTGCGCCTTCAGTCCCTTGTCACTTGCCAAAGCAGCCTGCAGCTCAGTCCCAACTCGCTTCAGCTTATCCTGCTCTGCCGCAAGCTCACCTTCAAGCTGCAGTTTAGTCTTTGCGGCCTGGTCAATAATCTGAGCCTGTTTCGTGTTGAGTTCCTCTATCTGTGAGAGCTTGGCTGTCAGTTGTGTTTCCAGGTCCTTCTTGGCCGCAGCAGTCCTGTCGGCACTCTCCTGACTGGCCGCCATCTCTTTCTGCAGTGTACCGATCTCGGTTTTAAGGCTGTTCCTGTCGGCCACAACTTTTTGCAGGTTTTGCTCCAGGCTTGCCGCTTTGCTCTGCTGCGCTGCCAGCTCTGTTTGCAGTTTTTTATTGACAGTTTCGAATTGAGCGCTTTCCTGCTGCTGTTTTTCAAGGGCTCCGTTTATACCTGCCAACTGTGTTGTAAGCTTCTCTTCGTTTTTCTGAGCAGTCTGCAGCTGCGTCGAAATATTTTTAAGGTTCTCACGTTCAGCGGCCAGGTCCTTTTCCAGAGCAGTCTTGGATTTTTCAGCCTGTGTTTTAATAGTGAGCCAGCTTTCCCGTTCAGTATTAATTTCTGACCGGGCAGTGGCAAGCAATGTTTCAAGTTTCTTTCTTGCTGCTGCAGAATGACTGGCAACCTCCTGCAGCGCAGCCGTTTCCTTCTGTAGTGCGCCAAGGTCAATCTGGAAAGTAGCAGCAGAGGCCCGCTCTGTTTTCAGGTCTTCAGTTAAAGCGGCAATTTTGTTTTGGTACTGGAGCACATCTGCTTCCTGGGCTTTACGGGCGGTTTCTGCTTTACCAAGCGCCAGCTTTTGTTTTTCAAGTTCCGTGCTTAGTTGGCTCAGTTGCGATTTGAGTGTCTGGCGCTCGGTATCTGCTTCCTGCAGCTGGAGCTTAACGGTATTTAGCTGCTGCCGCTCTGCTGCAAGGTCCGATTCCAGTTGCTTCAGGTTTTTTGCCGACTTTTCAAGGGACTGTCGCTTTGCATCCCCAAGCTCTGCCATCTGTGCGCGGATTGTTGTCAATTCGGTTTCAAGGGCTGCCTTGTCTGCGGCTGTTTGTTTGGAGATTTTCTGTTGCGCAGCAAAATCCTTTTGCAGTAATTCAAGTTCTACCGTTAAAGTATTTCGCTTTGACTGTATAGTTGTCAGGGTGTTGGTTTGGGCATCAAGCTGGCCCTGCATTCCAGACAGTTCAGCCTCCACGGTTTTGCGTACAGCATCGGACTGAGAGGCGGCCAGAATTTGTTTCTCAAGTTCTTCATTAACCTTGGCAAGTTTCGTTGTAACTTCCCGATGATTTGTTTCAAGCTCCTGTAATTTATTCCTGGTTTCCACCAACTGTTTCTGTTCTGCAACCAGCTTCTGTTCCAGTTGGTGCTTCGATACCAAGACTTCAGACAGTTGTTGTTCTTTTTTCGTCAGTGTTTCCATCTGCGATTTTGCAGCAGTCAGTTCAGCTTCTAATTTTTTTCTGGCAGACTCGGAATGGGTGACAACTTCTTGTTTTGCATCTAAATCCTTTTGCAGCCAGGCAAGCTTCAAGGCAGATTTGTCCAGCGTAGCCTTGAGCTCAGCCACAGCATATTTTTGTGCCTCGATTCTTTTATTTGCTCTTTCCAGTTCAGCACTGGCATCCTGGCGTTTGGCTTCTGTATCCTGCAATTGTTTTTCAACTTCCAGGCGCTGTGTTGACTCTGCGGCCAACTTCGCTTCAACTTGTTTTTTGGCCTTTGCATCCTGGGCAAGTGTAGTTTCCTGAGTTTTGTGCAGCTCTTCGATCTGTGCCTGGGAGGCGGCCAACTTTTTTTCGAGCTCTTTTTTGTCTGCAGCCGCCTGCAGGATAATTTCCTCTTGGGCCGCCAGTTCCTGATGTAATAGGGCAAGCCCAGCCTTTAGTGCATCTCGTTTTGACTGTATGGTTGTTAAAGTGCCGGTCTGGGTATCAAGCTGGTCCTGCATGCCGGCCAGTTCATCTGTTAATGAATTGCGTGCTGCTTCGGCCAGCCCATTTGCCTGGCGCTGACTTTTACGCTCTTCCTCTAACTTGGAAAGTTCTGCGGCGATTTCCTTGTTTATTGCCCGCGATTCCATAAGCTGTTTTTTTGTTTCTGCAATCCGGGATCGCTCTGCAGCCAGCTCTTCCTCCAACTGCTGCCTATTCAGCGCTGCTTTTTTGACTATCTCGCTTTCTGTTTTGCCCAGGTTTTCTATCTGAGTCCTGGCGGCAGCCAGCTCAATTTCAAGCGCATTCTTTGCAGATTCTGTCTGTTTGATACGCTCCTGCAGTGCCGCTATTTCTTTTTGCATACCGGCCAGTTCAGACTGCAGTGTGTTTCTGGCTCCTTTCTGTAAAGCATTTGATTTCTGCAGATTAATTAAGTCTGCACTTGCCCGGATGAATTTTGCGGCAGCTTCTTCAGCTTTGGCCTTGGTTTCTTGCACCTGTTTTTTCAGTGTGGCAACCTGATTAAGCTCTGCTGCAAGTTGCTTCTCCAACTGCTGGCTGTCATCAGCAGCTTGAGCAAGGGCAGAAGTCTGAATCTTCTCTAATTTTGTAACCTGCTCCCGGGCAGCTGTCAGTTCAGCTGCCAGGTTTTTTTCCAGTGATTCAGCCTTGGATATTTTCTCCTGCTGGTCCGACACTTTCTGCTTTAAGGCCGTTAATTCCTCCAGCAGGGAGTTGCGCTTAGCCTGTGCAGTTGTCAGGGTGCCGGTCTGGGTGTCAAGCTGATTTTTCAGGCCGGCCAGGTCCAGTTCCAGCATTCTGCGTGCATCTTCTGATTGAGCAACTGCCAGGCGTTCGCTTGTCAGTTCTTTGTTTACCCCTGCCAGTTTTACTGCAATATCTTTGGATCCGGCCCGGGCTTCCAGCAGGGCCTGTTCCATTTTCTTGAGCTGCGTCCGTTCAAGGGTAAGTTCCTGTTTCAGTTTTGTAAGGGTTTTTGCCTCTTGTTGGGTGATGCGGCCCTGGGTTTCCTCTAATTCTTTTATCCTGTTAAGTGATGCAGTCAGCCTGCTTTCAAGTTCTGCTTTAGCCGCAGCAGATGCGGCGCTGACCTTCTGTTGTTCAGTCAATTCTTTCTGTAATTGAACAAGATCTGCCTGGAGGCTGTCCCAGTTGGTCCTGGCCGTTAGTAATTTGTTACGTTGCGTGTCAATCTGGATGTAAAGCTCCGCCAGCTCTTTTTCCATGGCTGTGCGCTCTGCTTCTAATCTGGTCGAGTTCTGCTCTTGTCCTGCCAGTTTTTTCTGAATCCCTGCAATGTCGCCCTGCAGCTGTTTTTTGACCTGTTCTGAGGCCTCTAGGTTTTTCTGCAGCTGGCTGACAAGTTTCTGTGAATTTTTGAGTACTTGATCCTGCTGTGGAGTCCTGGTGATTGCGGCAACCGGCCCAGGAATCTCTTGGGTTTTTGTATGTTTCACTACCCCGGCTGCTTCCGGCTCATGCCTGGCAAAGCTGATCATTTTGGGATTAATTATGCGGACATACTCGGATGCAACCCAGCCGCTCAGATTCAGGGCCTGGACCCTGAGCCATGAATTTTTCTGTTCCTGAATTTCCAGCACAGTTCCAGGGCTAAGCAGAGTTATGACAGGGTTTGTCGGGCTCGGTCCTTGGCGCAGGTTCAGATTGGCAATGGCAAGACCGATGCGCTTTGCGCCGGATACATCCTGACTGGCAATGGGTGTGGTTTGCAAGAATCCGGGAGAGGTTTTGGGATCATACTCAACCTGTAAAAGCTGCTGTTTTTCAGGTTCAATACTGCCGAGAATTCCATTCTGGATATAATCGAAAAGCTCTCTTTCCCACGCCTTGCCCTTGGATTCAAGGGTTGATGTTATGACAATTACAGTATTGTACTCAGGCGATACATAGATGTATTGCCCGCCGTAACCCACAGCCACAAAAGCATCATAACCACGAGGGCGTGAATACCACAGATAACCATAGTACCCATATACCTCATGTTCTCCCATGTAGTTGGGCCGGGTGGAGGCATCCACCCACCATTTGGGAATAACCTGCCTGTTCCTGTACATACCTTTGTCCAGGTAAAGCTGGCCGAACAGAGTCATATCAAGGGGAATGAGCGACAGGTTATTGCCGCCCTGATTGATACCCTGCGGATCGATTTCCCAGCCTTTGACATTGATATCAAGGGGGCCGAACAGATTTTTTTCCGCAAATTCCCTGGTGCTCATACGGGTTGCTCCGGTGAGAACTGCTGAGAGTATGTGGGTGTCACCCGTACTGTATTGATGTTTTGTTCCCGGATCTGCTACAAGGGGCCGATTCAGGATGGTCTGAACCCAGTCGGTCTTGTTTGTGACCCAGGAGTTATAAGCCTGGTAGCTTGTCGGCTCCAGCCCGGAAGTCATGGTCAGGAGGTGGAGCACAGTGATATCAGCCTTGCGCGGATCTTTCTGGGACTTAACCTGGGGCAGAAAGTCACTGATCGGCTGGTCCAGCCGTAGATATCCCTTGTCAATGGCAATACCGGTGAGGGCCGACAGTACGCTCTTGGTGGCTGATTTCAAGTTGTGGGGCTTGTCGCGGTACCCTTCACGGAAATACCTTTCAAGTACCATGTAATTATTGCGCACGACAATAACACTGTATATGCCGTTCATCTGGCCAATGTTTCCAACGGTCGTTTCAAACTGGACCGTGCTAAAACCCAGGAGCGAAGGTGATGCGGCCAGCCTTTTGAGAGCCAATGAACTTATTTTCGTTTTGCTCTGGGCGTTTTGTGCTGAACTGCCGGAACTCCAGCAAAAGGTGAGAAGAGATACACTGATTAGGCAAATGCCAAGCAACAGAGGTTTGGCCCAGGCTGATTTCATGCGCCCGTCCGATCTCATTTTCTTATACATCCACGCCATAATAGTGATAGCAACTTTGGGCTCGGTTTTGTTGTCAGGAGGTTGTTCTGCTGTTTGCTTTATGCAAATAAGTTGAGTAGCTTTTTATAACAATACGCTGGTGGAGTCAATCACTATAAGGGTATTGTTGGAAGAGAAAGCGCTGAAAGAAGCCGTTTTTAAAGGTGAGAGGCGGAACATCTATAAAAAACCAGGTATGGAGTAACGCAGTTATAGGAGGATGATTTTTCAAGTACAACTTCCTGCCAATCATCAACTGTTCTGTGGGCTGATGAGTGGCGGGAAGGCGGTTTGTAGAAGTTTGCAACCTGAAGTGTTTTTTCAGGCTTTTATCCCTGCTTAGGAGCGCCGGAACTCTGTTTTCGTGCATTTCGGGCAGGGCGGGATCCGACCCGGGTGTTTCAGATGGATTTTGCCTTCACAGCTGGAACAGGTAAATTCACCGCCATGGGTGATCTCACCGGTTTTGTATTTCAGCGAGGTGTCCACCTTTTCCCCCATGTGCTGGCTCCATTCGCTTAATCCTTTGGCAACATTCACCATAAAGGCACCACCCTTGTCACGGGAATATTCATAGACATGCTCCGCCTCCTGGGCGATGTCGTGCCAAAGAGCGCCGCCTTTATCAAGCCAGTGGTCAAACTGCTTCTTGGCTCCCTCTGTCGCCTCATCCACCTTGGGCTTGAGATGTCCCGTTGTTGAGGCAATATCCTTTTTCAAGGCAGTGGAAGCCTTGCCAATGGCTTCCATGGAGTGCCCGCCGACTTCTTTTAAATCAGCCGTAGCCTTGTCAATTGCATTACTGATGCTTTCCCTATTGATCTTGTCATGGAGTTCTCCAAAGGTTTTACTAACCCGCTGCCGCAACTTTTCGTAAGCCGCAAGTTCCTCTTCCGTGGTCTGGTCTTGATTTTTTTCAGTTTCCATGATCAACTCCTCCTCTATTAAGAATGACCGGTATAATCTATCTTATTCTATTCTCATAAAGTATTTTTTGTATATATTCAAATACTAATCATTTTTTTTTTATACGCCATTCATGAAAAATACGGGTTAACGCAACAAGTAGAAAGGCCTCCCTTTCTTTTTGTCATCGTACTATCAATTGTTGCTCCCTTTATGGTACATGGAATATTCAATGAATGACATGATGAGCAACAATAATTGCAGGCGATAGAGAGGTGACTAATAGTATAGTTTCCCTTAGCTGGGAGTACGAAGGTGAGTTTCAGAAAATTACCCGATAACAGGGGAATGATCCATGTGCCGGACTGCAATCCTGGAGCAAAAAAAAATTCATGTCCCGACTGTTTCTCCTGCCAATTGTGCAGTAATGAACGGTGCCGTGTCTGCAAAGGAAAGACGCCCAAAAAAAATCAAATGTACAAAAGATCCGGTCGAAATAATAAATAATTTAAGACGTCTGTGTATGACGCTTGCTTTTGCCCCAGATAATGGCGGCCAGGATTATCAGCAGCAGGGGTATCAATCCCAGGTTGACGGTCTGCCAGCCGTAGTTGTTTTGCAAAGCCCCGGCTGAAAGGGATGACAGAGCGACAGTGGTAAATACGGCAAAATCGTTAAGTGCCTGGGTTTTAGCCCGTTCCACCGGACGGTAGGTTTCTGTGAGCAGGGTGGTGGCACCGATAAAGAGAAAATTCCAGCTGATCCCCAGGAGCAATAAAGCAGTCCAGAAATGCCAGACGCTGCTGCCGGCCAGGTTGACGGTCATGCAGGCAACCCCCAGGGCTGCCCCGGCAAGCATAATATCAAGCGCACCGTAGCGTTTGATCAGGTGGCCTGTGACAAAGGCAGGAGCGAACATGCCGAGGACATGCCACTGGATGACAAATGTGGTCTCGGAAAATGGGTGGGCAGACTGCTGCATGGCCAGAGGCGTTGCTGTCATTGCCAGGACCATGACCCCATAGCCCAGCATGCCGCAGATTAGGGCTACGATGAACATGGGCTGGGCAGCAATGATTTTCAGGGGGCGGCCTGTATTTTTGCCGGCAACACCTTCTGCCACTTGCTTGGGCGGTAGTCTTAAAAAAGCCAGCATTGCTAGGGAGACGATGTAAAGGCT
>CAMYOP010000039.1:13665-15898 GCA_947260045.1 uncultured Desulfobulbaceae bacterium | reverse complement strand
ATTCATCATTTTGAAACCTTGAGGTCATCGAACCGGTTGAGCGGCGTGAGGGTAACCGAGGAGACCCGTCATGAAAAGGGCGTGGAAGTCCTTGGCGGAGAAAGCAACGAAGGATCACTCTATCCCCCTTGGTCCATCAAGCAGGCTTTGTCGCGTCTAAGGGGTTGTCGCGAATTCGGGCGAAAACACGGGATCTGCGCAACGCCGAATCAACGGCACGGTTGGTCCGGGTGAGCACCCTGATATGGAAGTGGACATGCCGTTTCACGACATCCTGGAAGATCTGAACTTCCATCTGGCAGGCAGGATTGAGGCACGCAAGGACAAATGGCTGCTCTACGGCGACGGGCTGGCGGCGACGCTGCACGTCAAGGGTGGCGCGTCGACAGACTTTGGTCCTTTCACCCTTGGTTCGGTGACGGTGGGGCCCTTCGATGTTGGCCCGCCGCGTCTGGGCAAAACGATTGGGCCATTCACCTTCGGCAGGGTGATCGGTCCCTTCAACGAGACCCTCGATTACGATGTCAAACTAAAGCTGAAGCTCGCGGAAATGGGCATCGCGTATCGCCTCGGGCGATGGTCAATTACCAATGGAGTGACAACAAGCGTTTGTCGTTCGGGTATCATGGCCTTCATCAGGACGATCAAGACGGCAGCGGCGCAGCGCTTCAAATGGGATGAAACACTGTTCGGTCCGGTCGCTGCGGTCGCGTTCCGGTTCTGACGCGAATCCGCAGCCGTGTACGGCAAGATGCGCGAGCGATCGAAACCGATTGGCTTCTGGACGTTCGATTCGAAAGCGGAGAGCGCAAACGGACCGTATATCGACGCAGAACTTCTTAATCTACAACGTAGTAAATTCAAACAATACCCATGCTATTTATGTTGCTGGTCCAAACAATAAAATCGTTTGCAATAGTATGAATCAACACGGCAATAGAGCGCTGGAGATTTTTCAGGGTGTGGGTCGAAATCAAGTATTTCTAAATAACTTTGACGGTGCGGAAAATGCGGCGGATCCTAACGCTATTTTTGTCAATGTATACGAGCAAAACTTTTGGAATCAAAATCAAAATTGTGCTGATGTTCAACCAGCAGATGGTATTTGTGATCAACCGTATAATTTTCCTAATCGCAACGACCCCCACCCACGTAAAAATCGAATCCAATGGGAGCTAGTGCGCAATCTTTGCGCACCTGTACAGGGCCGCGAAGAATCTCTTAAACCAGTAGAAGGAGATTCTGACGCTAAACCCGGGGGAGAAGATAACAAACCAGAAGAAGAGTCTCCCGAAGGACTCAACCCTGCTGATTTGAACGTAATCCTACTTCTCGAGCAATTAAGACAGCAGGCGCATACAACTCAAAAGATGGGTATCAAAGAACTATGGCTACCATCACAATAGACCGAAAAATAATGGTGCAGAGAATACAAAGTAGCCATTAAGAAAAAAATATGGCCAGAGTAAAGTTAAGCTCAGTCACCCTGTTAATTTTACTCTGATCCGAATGGCACTAGTTTAGGTGATTTCAATTACCAGACAATGCGACAACAGTCCTTGTTTCAAGAATTTTTTCTTGTATTAAAAAATCTTAAACGAGCACCATTCTACCCTGATAATCATACAAAAATTAAATCAACCAAATTCACCGTTATATGTCATGGTGATACGAGGAAATGACAAAATCAATTCCAATTAAAAAAGAGCTTATAGCTCCCTGCGGAATGAACTGTGCTATCTGTAGTAATTATCTTGCCTCTGTTAATAACCTGAAACGAAGTCAATGTGCTGGTTGCCGCCCAAGTAACAAAAAGTGCACGTATCTATTTAAAAAATGTACAGGAATAAATCATTCTTTAGAAGGTAATATAAACGCTCTGTTCTGCTTTGAGTGTGACCAGTACCCTTGTAAAGAAATAAAGAGGATGGATAGAAGGTACAGAGAAAATTACAAAATGAGTGTGAAGGAAAATTTAGCTTACATTAAAGAACACGGTGTAGAGAAATTTATTGCCGAACAATACAAAGAGCACCAGTGTTTAAAATGTGGTGGATTGATTTCTATTCACAATAAAAAGTGCTTTAAGTGCGAAACAATAACAAAATTGGTAGAAAAATAGAGTCCTAAAAAGCAAATTCAGACGGACAAGTTAAACAGAGGAGAAAAATATGAAAACAATGAATTGCAAGCAACTCGGCGGCGCCTGCGACAAAGAATTTCAAGCGAACTC
>CAMYOP010000039.1:0-13646 GCA_947260045.1 uncultured Desulfobulbaceae bacterium | reverse complement strand
GTTACAAGAAGTTTAGAAATGAGCAAAAAACATGGAATGGAAATGTTTGAAAATAATGATGAAGCTCATCTCAAGGCAATGAATGAAATGCAAAAATTAATGAAAGACCCTGAAGCAATGAAAAGTTGGTATAAAGGTAAGAAAAATGAGTTCGATGCATTGGCAGATGATTAGAAAGTTTGTAGAAACAAGGCCTTAGCGGCATTAACGATAAACGAAAAATTGCAGCTAACAAATCGCTACAAGGCTTGCCTGCTATAGCGTGTTGTCAACCTGCGAGATCAACCCCCATGCTCTAATAAATCGTAGATATGACAAAATTTGAAATAACACCTTGGTTCCTGTTCCCAGTTTTGGGATTAATTTCATGGATGTGTTTTGCAGGCGTATTCACTGGCTATCTACATGCAGATTTTGTTTATAAAAATCCATTTGTGATTTTATTTTATTTGGGGTCGTTACTATTAACGATTCCTCTGAACATATTTACTCTTGCAGCAATAATTGTTGGGAAAAAGGCACTAAAGGAAAACAAATCTGAGAGCAATATTTATTTTTTATCAGGTGCAATCAATTTTTTAGCCTCTATCTTGTGGATCTTTTCAATCAAGGCATTCGATTGGATATTAACCAATTGAAATTAAAATAAGAATGACAATGCGATTAAGTTCGACGTAAAAACCTGGCTATTTTGCGCGTCTCACCGTAAACCTTAAAGCTGTATAAAAGTTTAATTTTTTTGACAAAAAGACACAATGTGTAGTTCCCAATCTTACTAGAAAAGGAGAAGACCATGACCCTTGCTGCTGAAATCAAAAAATTCCAAGAAGGAATGGCTGGCCAGATTCCAGATGATGTTCTCTCGACTTTCTCTAGAACAACTGAAGAGTTGATCAATTCTGGTATTGCTGAAAAAGCGCTTCACAGTGGCGACAGTATTCCTCATTTTTCCCTGCCTGATGCCTTTGGCAAACAGGTTAGATCTGAAGATCTCCTTAAAACAAGTCCGCTTGTCATTAACTTTTATCGCGGCAGCTGGTGACCATACTGCAACCTTGAGCTGCATGGATTGCAGCAGGCCTTACCCGCTATATTGGATGCAGGCGGACAACTCGTTGCCATTACTCCTGAGCTGCCTGATAATTCACTGACCAGTATTGAAAAGCATGGACTTCAGTTCCAGGTATTGACTGATCGTGGTAATGCACTTGCCAGAAAATTCGGCTTGGTATTTGAGCTGGCTGAGGCACTCAAACCTCTTTACGCTAGTTTTGGCATAGACCTGCCCGCTTCAAATGGAGATGACAGTTATGAACTACCCCTGCCAGCCACCTATGTGGTAAACCAGCAGGGTATTCTTGTTTTTGATTTTGTAGACGCTGACTATACCAAGCGAGGAGAACCCGTTGATATCATCGCGGCAATAGAGTCCATTTCTTAAGCCAGCAGGAAACAGACTTTAGAAAGGAAACTTCTCAGTCTACTCTCTCTGTTAAATGGAAAAAAATGGTGGTGGAAGGTTATCCGTCTGGAAAAGATTTTATACTTTATCCAGGCGGAGCTGAAGCCTGGGACTGAAAGCCATCAGGAACCTCCCATGGGAAAAGGATTACAAGCGTTCGAAATCCAGCACCTGCTTAAGTATCAAGTAAAGATCCTAATCCTCGCCCTTGGCTTTGCAAAACGACTCTCATTGTCCACAGCAGCAAAAAAGAGTCGGAGGGCTCGCCCACTCAACACACCGAAATGTTGACTATTTTCTTCATATCGTCCGATTTTTCTTCCTTTTCTCCAATACGCATGATTGACTTCAGGCTCTTTGGCTTTACTATTTAGGTAAGACTAAAGTCCATTACATTGGAGGACACCATGAACTCTCACGGTTTTAGACAAAAAATCAATATTGAGCTGGCCTCCTGGCATGACCAACTCCTTCAGGTAACAGATCAAATCGATCATCTGGCTTCAATTGATAAATTCAAAATGCAACCTCAGATTGAAGCACTGCACATTCTTTTGACAGAACTAGAAGATCGACTCAACCAATTTGAAACTTCTTCAAACTTTAACGAGTGGCTTCAAAGCGGTAACCAGGAAGACAAAATTGGTGAGCCAAGCTTTAACTTTAAGGAAACCCCTGGGGTAAATGTTGATTATGATTTTGGCGGATAATCGTTAATATTCTAAAATAATTAAAAAAGCAGCGCTTTCGAGTGCTGCTTTTTTTTATGCCTCCAACCTCCTCAGCCAAATAGCACCTGCCAGGTTACAATACCATATGGTCCGCTATCATAGGCAGGACTCAAGACAACCCATACACGTCACAGGAAAAATCATTTGCATAGCCAGGATCAGGCATATACTATTCTCAGGAGCTGGCTGTAAAAGCAAAATCGTGATACTTAATTCTATGTGATTACCACTAACGTTATTATTCGGTCCCCTTAAGTTTAGGAAAAATTTATGGAAGGGCAGACTCCGATCTGTCTCCCGGTGTTAACTGATCTTTAGTGGTAATCACATAATTCTATGTAATCATCAAGCTTGTTTATAATCTGGGGCAATTTATGAACTGTACGACTATTCCTGGCTTTAGAGACGTTCCCAAGACTGGCGTCATTTACGTCATGACTGAAGCAAAAAAGCAGGGTTATGTTGCAGGAGATTCCATCTGGTCCAATCTCGGGCAAGGCTCTCCTGAAACTGGCGACATCCCTGGCTCACCTCCACGCCTGCAGACTCTTTCCATTGATCCTTCCGGACATAATTATTCGGACGTGGAAGGAAATCTTGACTTGCGACATAAAATTGCAGAATTGTACAATAACCTTTACCGCAAAGGGAAGTCTTCGCAATATACTTATGAAAATGTCAGTATTTCTGGCGGAGGCCGCATGGCCCTGACAAGGGTGGCTACTGCCCTAGGAAACATTAATTTCGGCCATTTCCTCCCTGATTATACTGCCTACGAAGAGCTCTTAAGTGTTTTTCGGGCTTTTATCCCCATTCCCATACTGCTTAACAGGAGCGCCGGCTATAAAATTTCTGTGGAGGACCTTCGCCAGGAGATCCTTGGCCGCGGCCTGCAGGCGGTTCTGCTCAGCAATCCCTGTAATCCGACTGGGCAGGTCATTAAAGGAGATTATCTGTCTGACTGGGTCCATCTTGCCCGTGAAACCTGCTGCTGCATGATACTTGATGAATTTTATTCCCATTTTATTTATGATAACGGCAATAAAGATGAGTGCCAGCTTGTATCTTCTGCACAATACATCGACGATGTGAATCATGATCCTGTTATTATCCTCAACGGACTCACCAAAAACTGGCGCTATCCTGGCTGGCGTATCAGCTGGACCCTTGCGCCAAAATCTGTCATAAACGTCATCGCCAGTGCTGGATCTTTTCTTGATGGCGGTGCCAACAATCCCTTTCAAAAAAATACTCTCCCACTGCTTGATCCTGAATATGTTCGCAAAGAGGCAAAAGCTATCCAGGATTACTTCGGGAAAAAACGCCAGTATATGTACAAGCGACTCATTGATATGGGTATTGAGGTTACAGGAGAAGATAGTGGAACCTTCTATTTCTGGGCCTGCCTGTCCAAACTCCCGAAAGAACTACGCGACGGCCTGCGATTTTTCAAGGAAGGTTTGAAAGAAAAAGTTATCACTGTGCCTGGTGTATTTTTTGATGTAAATCCTGACCAGAGAAGAACGTTACGACGTTTTCAAAATTATTGCAGGGTGAGCTTTGGCCCAGAGATGGCCAGCTTGGAAAGAGGTCTTGACGCACTGGAACGAGTCATCGCCAAATTTAAATAAACACTCACTGTACTACTGATTATAAATCCAAATCCCTTTGTAATTGCAGAACTGCCAACTCCTTGGCCTTTGCTTCAATATCAACGCTTATATCAAGACCCAACCAGAACGAGGGAAAATCAATTGGGTTGATATAATCAGCATGGGGCTTTGGCTTTTTGCTGTGCCAACCAAATTTCGGTGAGGAGAGGTGAAAATAGGGTTCCCTGCCAAAAGACTGCCAGAGCGCTATGGATTGCTGGGTTGCCTCTTCCTCACTGAGTTCATCAGGCAAACAGCGATGATGATGAATGTCATAGACAAAAGGTATGGACAAGTCAGAACAGACAGGCAGTAGATCCTGGGGGCCATAGGACACATCATCATTTTCCAGAGTGAGTTTTGCTTTAACTCCACGGGACAGGTGCTTGAAATTCTCTTTTAAGCGTTTAAGCGCCTCCTTCTTGTTGCCATATTGCCCTCCAGCATGAATATTGATAACCTCAGCGCCAAGCATGTCAGCAAGCACGCCCTGGTATTCCAGTTCTCTGATGGTGTTCTTCACAACTTCAATCCTTGGAGAAGACAGCACATTAAACTGATCAGGATGCAAACTCAGACGAATATCATTTTGCCGGGAAAATTTCCGTATTGCTGCACAAACTTCTACAATCTCTCCTTGCTGCGGCAGTTCATCTATTTTGTAGGCAACTTCTGGATGGGTATAGCGGGGAAACAGTGGGGAGAGAATCCTGAAAGCACCTATGTTATGGTCATTGACATATCGCAGGGCAAGCTGGATAGTTTGCACGTTATGCAGGCAAAGCTCTGAGAGCAGATGCACTTGCTCTGCCCTGTCAAATTGCTTGAGGGTCTTGGCGGTTGTTTGCCGAAATTTAATAGGTTCATTTTTAAAAATGCAACACAAACCCAAACGAAGCATGGGATCGTCCTCTTTATGGTGTGTTTTCAAGACATTCAATAAAGAATTGTCCCTTGGATTTTTTTTATCCTATACCTACAATTATAATGCAGTTCAATGCATTTGCGAGAGACTTTAGGACCTCATACTATCAACTCATGATAAAGGAACACATGCATGCACCTTAAGCCTCTCCCTCCTCAGCCAATCAAAATAGGGATCAGTTCATGCCTGCTTGGTAACAGAGTTCGTTATGACGGTGGGCTGCAGCAAGATCATTATATCACTGACACCTTAGGCAAATTTTTCGATTTTGTCCCCGTCTGCCCAGAAGTTGAATGCGGAATGCCCGTACCACGCGAGCCCATGAGACTTGTTGGCGATCCGAAAAATCCGCGTCTTATTACCATCAAAACAAAAATAGATCATACCGAGCGTATGCATACCTGGGCTGCAGGCAGGGTCAGCGAACTTGAGGCGGAAAATCTGCACGGTTTTATTTTCAAGGCTAAATCACCAAGCAGCGGTATGGAGCGTGTCAAAGTGTATGATACAAATAATGTCCCCCAAAATATTGGCGTGGGTCTGTTTGCCAGGGCGTTTATGGATCATTTTCCTCTGCTGCCTGTCGAGGAAGATGGCAGGCTCCGTGATATTTTTTTGCGGGAAAACTTTATTGAACGGATTTTCATCTACAAACGGTGGCGCGATTTACTTTAGAATGGCAAAACACGTGGCAAGCTGGTTGCTTTTCACACCACTCACAAGCTTCTGATCATGGCCCATAGCGTCGAACATTACCGCACGCTTGGACGTCTTGTGGCCAAGGCAAAAGAAATAGAGACGAAGATGCTATATGCTAACTACCTGGATATGCTTACAGAAGCACTCAAACCAAGATGCACCATCCAAAAACATGTCAACGTACTCCAGCATATGATAGGTTATTTCAAAAAACTCATCACCTCTGCTGAAAAACAGGAGCTTCTGAAACTGATAGAACAATACAAGATTGAACATATCCCCCTTATCGTTCCAGTCACCTTGATAAATCATTATGTTCGAAAATATAATCAGAAATACCTCAGAGAGCAGTTCTACCTTCACCCCCATCCCATAGAATTGAAGCTGCGGAACCATGCCTGAAAAAGAAGGATAAATTGTGCGTGGAAATTGGATATAAGTTTAATTATACAGAGAAAAATGACAGAACGACTTGTTCACAGGATGTGAATAATCGTATAGCAAAGGCCTATTCAGATTGACCTGGACCTACAAGAGAAAAATCTTTGTAAGATTCTTACTATTGCTAACTTTTCGGCAATAAGCCTCTGCATTGGTAGCAGGTGAAATCCTCTGCCCTGTTATGCCTTCCACACTGCAAACAGACCTTACCCGCTTGAACCCTTACCGGCTGCTCTACTAATTGTGAGGAAGCGCTGCAGATAAAACAGGCAACATCTTCAGATCGATACTGACGATGGCACTGGGGACAATTATTTCCCTCAAGTTCTGGACTATATCGATCTTCCACAAGCCCCAAACACGCCAGGCTAATGGTAATGATCCAGGAGAAAATGAGGGTCAGCCCCAGCATGAGCCAAACATTCTTGCCACGGCTTCGCGCTAGAAAGAAATTAACAATTAGGGGTAGTACCCATAAATACAGAAAGGGGCTGGTTAAAATATCCATACTGAGTCCTCACTTTTCTAGTGGTTTCCTAGGTAAGGGCCTGACCTGTCATAAAAAAAGTGCATATTTAAGACTCTTAATGCCTTAATTTCAGACAAGGATTTACCAACGGGAAAAATATCATTTTAAAACATAGCAAGTAATAATTACTTTTCAAACAGAAAAGTACCTTATATAGGGAAGTTCGATTACAAAGATCGATAATCACGACATGCACAGGCGAGACAAACAGAGCGTCATAATAGAACTAACAATACATAGCACTAAATACCATAAAACAACTACTTTACTTTTTCTCTTCAGGAATTATTAAATTTTAAGCCAATTATTTCACCTAGTAACAATTATTATAATCATCCCAGTCTCTTTTGCTCATTTTTTTCCCAGTACAGATATGACAAAAAGTGTTAAGCAGTACTTTTATCTGTAAATAAGTGGGCAATAAATAGGCTTTTATGGGATAGCAAAGGCTATATTTTCGGTTTTACATGTTCTGGCATAAGCAATCACTTCCTTGGAATATCGACCTTCTCTCATTATATTTCCCATTAACTCCAAGCAACTGTCCTCATCAATAATCTGGGCACACCTGAGTACGACAGGTACCAGCAGGGAATTTATGAAAGGCAGACCAGCCTTCTTGCAATACCTGGCAGCCATACCATCATCGATGAGGATAAATGCAGCCGAGCCCTGACTAAATAACTCTATTACATCGCTTTCACCCAGGCCCAGATTGGCAAAGGCTGGATGTTTTCTTTTGCCTGAAATTTTGATTACTTTGATTTTGAACTCATCAAGCA
Organism: uncultured Desulfobulbaceae bacterium; assembly: GCA_947260045.1. Classification (GTDB taxonomy): domain Bacteria; phylum Desulfobacterota; class Desulfobulbia; order Desulfobulbales; family Desulfobulbaceae; genus CAMYOP01. Next base: position 6,425 of record CAMYOP010000039.1, on the reverse strand, counting down.
AGCACTTGTACTCTTTGGAGCCAGCATATGGATTCACGGTGATTTCCTGATACACCGATTCAGGCATGACAATGTCAAAATTATCTATCAAGAAGGTATGCAAACCTGCCTTGTAGAGGATTATGGCCGATGAGGCATCTATTATGACTGTTTTTTTCGACATTTCAATATAGGCAGGCGCAGTTACCCAAGTTACAATTAAAAATTCATTTGCTTCTGTTTTACTCCAGGAATACACTTAAACCAGATAAATAATTAAGCGATCAGGTACAGTACTATGGATTATAATGACAGCTCAATGATGAATGATGAGTGGGATCGATTATTTGAATTAATGACTGACGCCATTGCAGCCATCCAGGAGTTGCAGATAGAACTTCAAGAGGTAGTAAAGAAAAAAGAAACTTTAAATAGAGTATTATATAATGCAGGCCTCGCAGATCTTATCACACCGTCTCAAGCCGTAGAAGAAATTCTTCTAGAAGCAAAACATTGGGAACTCTTTGAAACCTTAAAAGATACATCAGATGATTTTTTCGTTGTGAATAAAAAATGGGGAGAGCACTTCCTTGGTGATAAGGACACCTAAAAAGCCTATTTATCTTTAAAAAAAACTATAATATTAAAAAGATTAGCATTAAGAGGCAGACCCCTTTCCTGCTGACGCACTGCTGCCTTCTGAGTTTGGCTTTCGATGATGTAAATACGAATAAGGTTAAGAACTTTTACATAGTTTCGATTCATGACAGTGCTCCATTAGGTAGCAATTGAATAATCTCATACTAACAATTTCAATTTTTCTCTCTTCCATTCCACCAAATTCGTTTAGTGAATGCATTGAGGGAGAATGGAAGAATGGAGTATATACAGAACAAAACACTTCACATGGATTGCTGAAACATATCCGCAAGCAGTAAGCTAACAGTTATCAATTTTGACTTAAGAAATTTCATTATAATTACAATGAGTATTAAAGCAGGCTTAATATTGGAGCATTTCAAACAAACATAGTCAAAAGACAAATGTTTAAAGAGAAGAGTCAATCGCAAACCTGAATCCTGTTTTACTTTTTACATAGTGAATAATATGAAAAAACCACATGAACAGGCTCATTCGGAAGCAGGTATTTCGATCGAAGAACAGATCGAAAAAATCATCCTTAAAGAGAAAACCCATATCCGGCCCGAAGACCCGGACAGGCAGGTGAGCGGTCTTGCTCTTTCAGGCGGTGGTATTCGTTCCGCCTCCTTTGGCCTAGGGGTAATGCAGGCCCTCTATGCCGGGTATGACGAACCGAGCAAAGAGCTGCTCCGTAAATTCGATTACCTGTCCACTGTCTCTGGCGGGGGATATATCGGTACCTCCATGACCTGGTTTTCCCATCAGGATATTCAAGATCGCAAGAAAGAGAAGGATGAAAAGAAATATGAACAACGAGTGCGCTACGCTCTTGGCAGAAAAGGGGTCGGCGCCCGAACCGAAGCGAACACCTTCAACCAGCGGTTGAATTTCATCAGGCAGCATGGCAATTATCTCGTTCCCGAGAAGAAGCTGGACCTGGCATCCCTCTTTTCCATGGTTCTCCGAACCATCTTCGTCTCCCTTGCGGTTTATCTCGCCATGGCCGTGGTCATGCTAAAACTCTTCGATTTTCTAAATTTTTTCGAGGAGACCATCGTGCGTAACATACTGGGTTTTTCCCTGGACAAACCCTTTACGACAAATTTCCTTTTTATCTGTTTCATTGGTATGGCGCTGGGAATTGCCTGCGCCAGTCTCCTTTATTCTCTCCTGACATGGGTCAATATCAAAGACCCTACGATGAAATACAAATTTTTTGTTTCTGTGCAGAAGATCTTCGGGTTCTGCACCAAGGTGGCTTTATTGCTTGTCCTTGTCGGATCTCTGCCATATGCCCATGATGCCCTGAGTGAGGTCTGGCAGAAAATTATGTCAGCCGGACTACTGACCATTGGTTCGGGTATCGGTTTACTGCAGTCAAAAAGAGAATATTCATCAACTAAGAAGGCTGGTGGCTTGCTATCTGACAATCTAATGGCCGCAACAGGTGCTTTTTGCCTGGTATACGGCATCCTGTATGCTGCCTACATGCTGGCCGGACGCATCGAAAATATAACAGAATATCTGTATCTCATAGCAGCGACCTTCTTTTTCGCGATAATTGTCAATGTCAACTATTCCGGCTTGCACCGCATGTATCGGGATCGTCTTATGGAAACATTCATGCCGGACAAAAAAAACGTCACAGACAACAAGTGGGGTCTTGCTCAAGAAGCGAACAAAACCCTGATAAGTGACGTGAAGGATGTCAGTGGCAAGGATAATAATTGGCCTTATCAGCTCATAAATACCAACATCGTTTTAGTGGATTCCGATGATTCCAGGTACCGCGGCCGTGGCGGCGACAGCTTTATGCTTTCTCCGTTATACTGCGGCAGTTATGCCACCGGATACGTCCAGACTGAAGACTTTGAAAAAACCCGCATGACCCGCAAAGGCATGACCCTGCCTTCGGCAATGGCAATTTCCGGCGCTGCCGCCAATCCCAATACGGGTGTGGCCGGCAAAGGTGTGACCCGCAACAAGTTTGTTTCAATGCTGATGTCGCTTTTGAACCTGCGACTGGGGTACTGGGTTTTGAACCCCCGTAAGATCGGAAAAATAATCAGGGACCCGAACTACCTGTTTCCAGGACTTACCAAAGGTGTCTTTGGCCACGGCCTTGATGAAAACAGCTATTTTATCGAGTTAAGTGATGGCGGCCATTTTGAGAATCTTGGACTTTATGAACTGATTCGGCGCAAGACACAGCTCATTATAGTCTCCGACGGCGGGGCTGATCCCAATTATACATTTGATGACCTGGCAAATGCTGTTGAGCGGGTGCGGGTTGATTTCGGAGTAAAGATCAGGTTTCGGGATTGCAGTAAATGCAGCCTGAGAGGAGTGATGCCTGGTTCTGCAGGTACAGATTACTTTAAAGACAGATATAAGATTGCCAGACGCGGCTTTGCAATCGCAGATGTCAATTACGTCAGAAAAGACCCAACAAAGGACGGCGTATTGATCTATATCAAACCAACCATGATAGAGGGCCTTCCCGAGGACATCTACAGTTACAAGAGCGCCCACGAGACCTTTCCAGACCAACCTACAACCGACCAATTTTTTGACGAGGCGCAGTTTGAAGCTTACCGGGAACTCGGGTACCAGCTTTCCAAGGAAATGCTGCAGGATGTCGAGGTTCAGAGGGTGCTGAAGGGGTTTTTTAAACTATAATGCCTGACTCTTTTATTAAAATTAGATTACAAAAGAAGTTTTAACCAGGGCATTGCAATTGTACTTGCCCATTCACTGACATTCTTTCCACCAACATTTCCTTCGAGGAGAGGAAGGTATGAGGTGATTTTTTGAGTGCTAGGATCTATCACTGCAACCTTGATTTTTCCTACGCCAGGAGCTAGCACCCAGGCATTTTTCATCGTTATGCTTTGACTTACCCCTACGCTACGAATTGTCACATCAAAGGAAATGTGTCTGCAGTTTTTATAGTATCCAGCAGGGACCGATACATTGCCCGCATCTCTGACAACAGTCTTTGAACTAACCTCATAATTATTTATTCCATCACTGGCGACTGTATTGGAGGTTGTGGTTCCTCCATTGACAATTGTATGATCGGTGAAAATTACAAGAGGCCTGCTAAAATTAAAACTAACCAATGAACCATTTATTGGCAAACCAGCCGCCGTCATCTCTAATGTCTTCCCTGCGTGACGATAGGTCACGTTACTATTATCTCCACCACCTAGTTCCAATTCTATAAAATTACCTACAGAACCGAATGAAAGGTACAAATAATCAACAGTAGTAATAGCCCGCACTGTTGAGCTGATCATCTTTGTAATTGGACCATATTTTTTAAAATCCTCATGGTTGAGGGGAAAGTAAGAACGGACGCCAGTTGTCGCTGCGTCTGCAGTGATGACAGAGATAATAAGAAACAGGATAATTTGTACGAATACACTTTTTAAGTGGGTCATAAGTCAAGTTCCATTTCTAAAAATACAATGTTTTTTCTTAGTCCTTTAGCTTTTACGTAGGGAAACGAGAATCTTTTTTGAAGAAAAAATATAATGTTAGCTTATAAGAATCAAGCAGTAACAACAGGTTATACAAAAAGACAATATGCCAAAAAAACTTAATGCATTAAAGATGGGATGTATTTGAGCGCACTTACGAGTCGCTGCATTCCTCAAGGAATTCAGTGACAATTATTTAGAGAGACAAAGCTGAAAAAAACTTTTTCCAGTCATATCTATATTTTTAAATTCCTTCAAGTATAATCAGTACATTGATTGTATGGATAACGGTTTCCCTTGAAAAACACGTCAGGCTTGAGTTTGCCATAAGATGGCTTAAAAAAGGATTTATTGTGGTATTTTTGAATTCTTTCTATTTCTTAAATCATTTCTGATTTTAAAGTACTCATCAAAACAAGATAGGTTCAAGATACCACCTTATATACTCCTTAAAGGGCGATATCTTTTCATCCCTATACTTTCTGCCTGATGGCTAAAACAATCTGATCGCGGAGCATTTTCAGGTAATTTACTTTTTCTACGCTAACTGATTTGTCCTTACCTTGCATGTCCACATAGAGGAGGCCGATGACATCATTGTTGACAACTATGGGCAACAGGGCAAAACACTTGTCCTTTAGAATGCCGCTATACCAGGTGGGGAGGAATGCAGAGGTAGTCTCGTCATCTGTATCTGGAACATATATATCTGCTTTGTCAGCAAGAGATCTATTAAAGATATCCTTTACATCTTCCATAGGAAATTTGAACTTCTTGAGGATATCACTGATAAACTGCCCAAATCCGTAACGGGCTTTCATAACGTTGCTTCTGGTGTCCTTGATACAAATGACAACCCTCGATACACCAAGACCTCTAAAAATAGTTTCTGCGACCATGTTCATAACATCATCGAGCTTATAGTCATCCTTGAGCTGGGCGTGGGTAATATCACGAACCCCGTTCATGATAAGGATCTGTTTTTCCACATCAAGTGGTGATCCGGCCCCCTGCTTCCCTGCTGCGCTGAGCTTATAATTTACCAAGTCTAGCTGAGACGGAGGTAGCGCTTTTGGTAGCTCTTTTATAGGTGGTGTGTGCGCTGTCTTTTTGCGTTTTTGTGGTTTGGCTTTAAAACTCAGACGCTTTAATACTGTTTCCTGGTAATTGTTTAAGCCGAGCACAAAAGAAAAATCCTTTGCCTTCTTGTTCGCATCATCGACCATTTCCTCTATTACAGCGGCACGGAATGGTATAATTTTTTTGAAATTTTTCACCAGCAACTGCTGGGCTTTTTTCTTTTCCTGAATGGGCATATTGCTTGCTAAAATCTCATACACCTCGTTTGCAAAAAAAGAAATTATTCTGGTTTCCTCTCCTGCGTTTTTCTTCCGTACTGCTGCAGGGGACACTTTTTTCATACCTGAAATGATTGTCTTGGGTAAGCCCCATGCCTGGGCTACGGACATGCCGATGGAATCATAGGAACATTTTAAAACCTGGCGGACAGCCTTTTCTTCACTGAGTTCTTTTTCTTCAATCAGATTATTTATTTCTGCGTAGAGCTCCGGTAAATAATACATAATCATGAGCTTACCGAACTTATGCAACATCGCACAGATAAAGACCTCTTCCGTAGTCTGCATTTTCAGTTTTTCTGCCAGGTCGCGTGCCAAAATGCCACTTAAAAATGAAGTGAGCAATGAGGTTTTTAGTTCTTTTTTCTGGCCAGTGTTCTGCATCTGTTCAAAAAGAATCAGGCTGGTGGCGACCAGACGCACCTGTTCAAAACCTAAAATAACAACTGCTCGGGAGATAGTGGTGATCTGACCTGAAAACTGGCCATAGAGAGCGGAATTTACCATTTTCAATAGTTTGGTGGTCAGTGAATAATCTTTGGTGATGATGCTGGCCAACTGCGTGGCTGATGTGAGACTGCGGGGACCGGTTTTTTCGTTAATTTCAATGATGTTTTTGGATACTGCAGGGAAATCGTTCATGTCGGCCATACGCGCCATGAGAAGATCTATTGTCTCTTGCGACTGTTTGGTTTTTCCTCCTTGTTTTGAATCTCCTGTGGTGGACTTTAAGGGCTGAGGATCTTCATTCATTGACAGTATCGACCTTATTACGATTTTACGATAACGAGATTAGCACTTAAGCTCAGTTAGAAACTGAAAGGGAGAGGAGTGATTTTATTTTTCCGTTATTACTCGGGAGACAGAATAATTTTCGCTGATGATACGCGAAAAAAAATTTGGTCCCCTTAAGCTTAGGAAAAATTTAGGTAAGCACCGACTCCGATCTGTCTCCCAGTGTTAA
>CAMYOP010000038.1 GCA_947260045.1 uncultured Desulfobulbaceae bacterium | reverse complement strand
TTTCTAACCCATCCCTGTTTTTGCTGCCTAGTTAGTTCTCGCATAATTTCAGCAGCAGCCTCACGGTTCAATCGCTTATTGGCGAGGTCTTCATATATTTTTCGGGTTGTTTTATTTCTTTTCTCAACATCACGAGCATCCAGCCGGGCCTCTATACCGTTTAGGATATGAGTAAACAAGTCATCTTTAGAGGTAAAAAGTTTTTGAACGCTTTTTTTAAGCCATCCTCCTTTCTGCCTTTTATTCAGCTCTTGTAATTCCATTGCAGCTCTCTGGCGGCTGATTCGTTCATGGGTGAGGTCTTTGTAAATATTTTGAGAAACTTTTTTTCTTTTTACAGCGTCACCCGCATCCAAGAAGGCCTCTATTCCATTGAGAATTCGAGTTAGCAAGTCGTCACTGGTTTCAACATGCAGATTAGCCTTGATTGTATCAAGGGTGTTTTCAAGCGTACTTAAAATGAGATTGAGGCCAGCTTGTGTACGATCAGATTGCGCTAATGGTTTTTCAAGTGCATCATTAGCTGATTTCAAGACCATATCTTCACACAACAGGCCATAATCCTGAAATTCCATCAAATCCTGAAATCCCTTATCAAAAAGAACTTCATCATCCTCCCTGAGCAGCATGCAACTGTCATAACAACGTTCCCACGCTTGCCAGCGATAAACAAAGTCCAGCCCTGTTCCCTTGATATTTTGTACACCCATTATTCGGTTTAAAAGTCCAGGGGGAGTTTCCTGGACAATATGATCCATCAGTTGGTTGCCTGTTGCATAGTAGTCCTGGATTATAATAATTCGCTGTGCAAACCATGAAGTAATAAGATTTATAAATTCACTGGTATATTTTTTATGTGCACCAGAATCATTTTGTATTTTACTCTGAAAATCCTTGTATTGATTGAAAAGGCTAAGTTGGTCCTGGTGATGTTTTATGAGTGATGCCCGATAAGGAAAATTAATCTTTTCCAGTTCATCTTTAAGCTCCTCTGGCGAGTTCCACAGTTCAGCTATTTTTTCAATCCCTTGAAGATCGTAAAATGAACGAAGTGAATGAAGCAATCTTTTGCGAACAAAAGAGCTGCTGGTTGGTATTCGTAATCGATGCGCTATGGTTTCGAAGAGTTCCCCAAAACGATCGTAGTTAAGGTCCTCTGTTCTATGCAGCCCGAAATCAGAAACAACTTCAGCCCAGCTTTCTTTTATATAGCCAAAAAGTCCTGGCAAGTTAGAACCTATCAGGAAATATTTATCAGCGATAATATCTTTTGCCAGTATTGAACCAAACATCCTGGAGCGTGAAATGCGGTCTGCCCTGTTGTTTACAAGAACGGAAAGAAAAATTTCAGGATTCGGTCCATCTGAATCGGTTTCAAATCCCATTCGTTTCCAGTTTGAAAGGGTTGCAAAACGTTCGTTAGCCGACATGCCATTGATAAACTCAAGTGAGCGACCAGAAATTGTGGAAACCGGAAATGCTTTTAAAACCCCAATGTCTGGAATAACTCTGTCTGCCATTTCTTTAAGTGCGACGTCTTCTTCTATTCCAATTTGTGATGCAAGTTCAAGTACCAAAGCAATGTTATTTGGATGCTCCTGGTAGGGAAATCGGTTCAGTATGTCCGGCGTCAGAAGTCCTGCTTCCATCCATCCGATTCTGTGCAATAGAGTTTTTTTATTATGAGCATCTTCTTCCAGGATTGGATACATATGTTCTTCGGTTGTTATTAAGGTTCCCCCATTGGGAATAAACCTGGTCATGACTTTTGGAATATCGTATCCTGCAGGACCCTGGAGATCTTCGTGATCCGGGTATGTATTTGTGATGGTGGAATAATCATCGCGGGACCACTTTTGCTGGAGTATCTCAACGTATTCAGGGGTGAGTCCCATGCATTCCCAAAGAAAGATAGAACAATCCATTTTATCAGCCACTTCTATCAAATAAGCGTGTTCCCAGATGGTTGCTTTATCATACGGTCTAAATAAAAACATTTCTTGCGTCTTTCCAAAAGGATTGGTGTGAAGAAACATTGCTTCACATCCAGTACTTTTTGAAAGCATTCCATGGCCAAGGCTCTCAAATAGAGAAGCCTTGAGTCTTTCAACTCCTGATTTTCCACGTGTGCCCCAGCCACCAACTACCAGCGGAATATTTTTTCGGGATTTAATTACTCTTTTGCTGGCACTGTATCGTTGCAGGAAGAAAAACAGAACAAGAACAGATACAAAGAGACCCAGTTCATAGAGTGAATTCTCATAGACCGAAAAAATATAATTAATTAATCTTTCAGGTAATACTGGATCAAATACCAAGGGAAACCCCTGGAAAAATCTGGTAACAGCAGGGTCATTTTGTTGTTTTCCTTTTGAATTTTTATACCCCTCAAATGAAATAGTAAAGCCGAGGTGTCGCAACTCATTTACATAGCTATCTGGTCCTTCTGCTTTGTTTTCGTGCCAGTTTCGCAAATCAGCATATCGAGAATAATGGAAGGACAGGCGCATCCGGGCCCACAATCTTTTAATTACATTTCTTGTGGGCTTGATTTTGGTAGTGCCTTCAGCAGTAAAAAGATAAACGGTTTTTCTGGGTATTATTCCTTTGAGTGAATCAATAATCAGATCAAGTAGTGGAAGGTATGGCCGCCATCCACATTCTCCTTCTTGAAAAAGCGGTTCACCCGGCACCTTTGTTGCTGTAAGCTCAGCCATAATGGGCGTTGGAGCTATGATATTACCATCGAAAATTCTGCCAACAGTGTGGGGATGGGCTTGCCGTTTATCGGGAGACGGGTTGCGTAGCTCATAAAAAATACGCCACAGTTTTAAGCCAAACCGATCCCCCCTGGTAACTGTATATTTAAAGATTCCGGTTTTGACACATAATGTAACATCGTTTTGAGCAAGAAAAGTAAGAGTTCTGCCGATATCCTCAATGGGAATATCTTTAAATATTCTTGAGGGTATCTTCTGTGTCCTGCCTATTGGTATTTTATTGATCTGGAGATGTAGTTTATCAAGTAAGGTGACATGGCTAGTTGAAAATGTTATGCAGATAAAGTTCATCGTCTGTGCAGTCCATCTTCTGACAGCCAATGACTCAGCCTTTTGGTGTAGTTCTTCCAGTACTGGCATCAGATCCCAGTAAAGTAAGTCTCGTTTATTATCAGAGGTATTACTGAGAGTTAAGAATAGCTCACGTGTAACTGACAATGCCACCCTTTGTACAAATGGACTGGATTCTTTCAATAATACGTTTCGCAAAACTTCTATAAACTTTTTATAATATTTCTGATTTCTGCAAAGTGGGGATCCAGCAAGCAGAGCTGCTGAACGTACCTGTTCTGTAGGGTCCTTCATGCAAAGGGCATGGTACATCTCCCATATATTTTCGTGATGATCATCAAGTGAATCAAGTAGTAAAGATTTTACCAGTACTTTAGCAAAAACTTTTCGGACATAGGGGCTGGCATCATTTTTCAGAGTGATAAAGGTATCAACGAACCAGGGATGTTTTTCCAGATGATTCTCTATGATTTGAACGGCTCTGGCTCTGACAAAAAAGTCATCATCACTCTGGGAAAAGTTGAACCTTTGACAAAGTGCTTTGTGGAGAGATAGCAGAGACAATTCCGCAAGAAGCTCCAAAGCTTCAGCCTGGCTCCAAACTGGCTGCTGAGTGTCCAGGGAGGTCCGATACACAAAAGCGAGTGTGCTGTCTTTTGCGGCATCTGATTTGTTTTCAGGTCTAAGGGTACTGATTGTCATTGCAAGGCAACGGAAAGCCATGATTCGCAGTCGCTCGTCACCAGTGTATGAAAGGAGTCTCTCAAATAATCTCTCAATTTTAAGAAGATGCCATAATTGTTTTTCTATTTCTGCTGAAATAGCTTGATTAAGTACCTGTACTGCAATTGGCCCGATGCAGGTGAGTAAGTAAGCAATTTTGTACTCTGCCTCACCAATTCTTTTTACACTGCGCTCAAGAACGGTATCCTTGCCAAACCATCTTTTAAAAGCTTTTTGGTCCTGTTTTAATGTTTTTTTATCTGCGCCGAGTTGTTTGGCAAACTCAATAATCTGTATCTGGCTCTCCTCAATTGTTACAGCCTTGTTGAACTGCTGGCTGAATACCACCTGCAACTGCTTGATTTTGTCTATCTCTTTTAATTCTTTGTAAACTTGTTTTTGTAGAAAAACGGCAAGAGCATTGAGTATAGGGGGAGGTGTACGACTTTTGAACTTATATTCTGTTTTGTAGTGATCAGTAAATTCAAGTGCGACAGAATGGGTCAGGGCAGCATATATTTTTTTCTGAAGTGGCAGCATGCCAGCTTCCATAATATCTTGAATGCTGCTATGACTTACTTCCACTGATCGTCCTTCATCATGTCTTGGTGCTCTAAGAGAATTCTTTTTGAAGATTTAATTTCTCTAAAATCTACCTCTGTGGGCCTGAAGTTGATATATTCAGTTTCATCGTTAAAATAGCATGAAACAAATAAAAATCCAGCCAACTCGTCGGAATCAGTATATTTTTGTATTTTAATTCCAGCTTGTAACCAATTTCGCGTGCTCAATAATAGATCCCAAGTGACATCAAGTTCTGCAAGATCTCTGTAAAATAAAGATCTTCGGTCGTTGTCTTCTAAATATTGTGTACCTCGGTATTGGAAATTCACTTGGAAAGGCCAAATGATCTGCTTTAATCCGGTTTGAAAATTGATGTAATCTGGTTCGAAATATTCATCGATTTCATTGGTTCCCAAACCAAAGCCAAAAAACAGCCTTGTATCAAGCCATGGAATAAAATGCCATGTATCCTGAAGGTTGAGGCCATGTCGGTGGTCATTTTTGTATGAAGAAAAAATATCTTTATCCAGGTATGAAATCTGGTACGGATGGTTGTCTTTCAGGCTTAGGAAACGTTGAAAAAGAGATACTGAAGGAATGTGATAGACTTTGTCACCTAAAGTATATTTTTTTGAAATACCGGCAATAAGTTTGATGCTCCACTCTGGATTGAGAAATGCCTCGTGAAAATCATACTGACTGCTATTTGGATTCTGTAACCAGATATTACCCCGAAGTCTAATGGTGAAAGGCAGGGATCTTGGCATCAATGATATTCTCTCTCCAAAACCAAGCAAAGGGCCACCATTTTGACGAAAACGTCCGAAACCTTTTGTTTGAAAATATCCCGGTAGCCAGTCTGATTTTTTCCGATGAATTAGGCCAAAATTTGTGAATTCCTCAATGGTTGTATCCTGATCTTCATCAAATAACCTCCTGCGTTCAAATCTGCTAGTCAGCTCAAAGGTTCCCACGTCTATAAAATCAGTTTGCGGAAAATAAGGATAGTAATCTGGGAAAAACGGAGTGCTCAGCTGAACATTCGTTTGTTGAGGAAGTCCTGGTCCGGGCGGGGATGGTTGTCGCATGAGTGCGGTTTGGGTACTTTCTTTTTCCCTGATTTGCCATTTATAGATTCGATAGAGCTTTTCTTTTCTGTTTCCCTCAGGTTTTAAGTTGACAGTGTGCCATCCCGTATCAAAATATTTATATGTTGAGTAAATCACTTCTTCATGCAGGGAATCGAAACGTATAAATGCAGGGCCTAATATGTTTGCTTTTACTGGATTATGTTTTGTAGCGACAAAATAAGCGCGCTCCTTTTGAAAAGCACTTTTTCGTATAAGGTCAACTTTGTCCGGTATTTCTCCGGGCGAGGCTGAAACTTTGACTGTCAGAAACTGATTTGTATATCTTCTTTTCAAGTGAAAGGATAAGTGATGCTCACCTGGTGATAATTGAACCGGTATAATTGCTTCAGATTTATGCCTTTCCAGATTGATTTTTTCAAACAACTCTCCATCAAGAATACAATCGACAGTAAGAGGGAATGGCTTGAGATAGGGAATCTCAAGTAGTCGCACTCTTATATCAAGGTTAGTTTCAGTATCAAAATCACTTGAATAAATGAGTCTGGTATTGTCAAAGAGAAGCTCTTCTTCAGGTGAAGTCTCAGGCACAATAGTCTTTCTGACTCTAAGAGAGGGGCTTGCCGGGTTCCAATTTTCGTAAGGTAAATAGCGGATTCCACTTTCTGCAACGACCAGGCTCAAAGGTTCCCATTTTCCCTGCAAAGCTTTACGCCCTGAGTAGGGAGTGAGGTTTGGATTATGGATACTTTCATGATGTACATTTTTAGCTGTATTGTACACCCAGGGATCTTTATCAACAGAATATTCAGCGAGCCGATTTAAGTTAGCCAGACACTTTTCTGCTATAATATTTTTATCGCTACAGCTTATTCTGGCATTTTGCTTTAACTCATCGTTAGTTAATATTTTTTGCTGCTCCAACTCAGGCTTTACTCTCACCCCATAGTTATCCCGAGAGATATTCCGCATTCTTTTTCGCAAGCGTGATTCGCTGACTTCATAAATAAAATTTTCTTCTTCGTAATTAATTACTTTAAGGCAATCGCCGAGGTAACAGGAAAGCGTTTTCGCCGATATGATTTCAGAAGAGTTATTGTTGCCTTGCAGAGCCAGGATTGTTTCAGGTGTTATCTGCGGGAGTAATGGAATAGGAAAAGCGGGTCGCTTGACTTTAAGCTGCACAAATAGAGGGGTGTTTTTTCCGCGGATTATGAGTTCATGGTCACCAGAGTCGACCTCATATTCAAATACAACGCGCTGCCCTACCTGTTTTTTCGGTTTGCCAATTACCTCTATTTCATTGGATGGGAAATTGTTACTAATCGGGAAGACTCCTTTCCGTTTGCCATCCTGAAGAAGAATCCAATCATTGAGCGGAAAAAGAGATTGGGAAGTATGCAGTGGCCTGGCAGTTACCTGGAGAGTCACTGGCCCTGTCACGTTTATTCTCACGGGCATTTTGTTGGTGGACAAAAAGCTGTTTCCGTAAAGATGACGAGTTTTACTGAACAAAAGTGCCGACGCCGAAAAACCAGTGGCGAGGTGCGCACCATTTTGCCAAACAAATGGCCCAGGGTGCTCTCTTTGCCATGATTGCCATCTTTTTAGGGTTTCTGGCTGTAAAGTGTCTGAAGTCTGTACCTCATCCAAAATATCTGAAGCCTCATGGATATATTTTCGTAAGTTTTGGTCACCATTATCCTTTTCAAGAGTTTCCAGCGCTTTGTCAATATTACCTTGGCGAAGAAGCAACAGAGCATGCCAATAGTCTTTATCTTTGATGGATTCAATATTGTCCAGGGTTTGTTGGAAGAGCTGAATCCATCCTAAAAGTTGAGAAGCTCCATGAAGGGTATAAGATGATAATTTTTTGTCCGGATTGAGAAGAGACAGGAGTAGGGATGATGATATGGAATTATTTTGAAAGAGAAGACTGGCAAGGGGCTCTATCAGTTCTGGGCTGAAATCATTTAAGAATTTTGTTGCATAGAGCGCAAGCAACTTATCGCTTGTGTTGTTTGCGCTATACATCTTTACCAACTCATAATATGCCCGTTCAGACAGAGCAGTTCCATATTCTCCAACAGGAGAGAGTATAAGGCTTTTGAGTGCCATTTCCGCAAGATAATGTTCACCAACTCTTGGAAGAAGGCCAATATGTTTAAAAACAGCACGTTGATATAATGAACCCGTCGCATTCTTTTTTAGAGTAGCCCAATGTTCAAGAGCAGCAATCCATTGTCCCGCCTGTTCTGCCTGTAGCGCTTTTTGTACCAATGCATTTAAAGATTCCTTCTTCATAGTTTGGCTGGAAGCCTCTTCACTTGGGAATGGCTCCGAATTTTTCATGAAAGATTGACGCAGTGACCTTAGATGCTGGATTAGAGGCAGGTAGTGGTTCTGCAGATCTCTTTTCGCCAGTATTTGAAGTGAGCTTTTTTGAAGGACTGGCGGGTTGTTTTTAGAGCGAACCCATTCCTTAAAGAGGTTAAAAATATTTTTCTGGCCGCCCAGAAGGGCCAACGCAGATAGAAAGTCGCTTTCATTCATCTGATAAAACTTTGCATCCTGATACTGAACTCCCAGCCAGACAGTAGATTTTTCTGGGTGCAGTCTTCGTACAACCACTTCACGGACATTTTGCGGCAAGTGAAAATCAAAATGGGCGATTTGTTTCAATGGTGCCGGAAAATCCTTATAAATGCCCAAAGGTCCGTTGAGGGTCATAGAGCCTTGAGAATGAAATTGTCGATTTATATTGGTGAGCGAAGCCTCTGCAATGGTTAACTTATAAGCTTCATCTGGCAGGAGTGGTTCAGGTTGCACGGTGATGGTCTGACTTATGCCGGTATCGTATGAAAGTACTAGGTCAACCGGCTGGTCAGGATACATCGCAAGGAGCCGAAGCCGTGAATTCCCGGACCTTTGTGGGATTTTGTAAACAAAACCTCCTGATGCACCTTGAGATTCTAATTGCAGTGCATTGAAATAAGCGCCATTCAAGGTGGCTATCATCTTTTGATTATGCTGAGATGCTACTACCAGATGCCTGTCCGATTTTACTTTCAGGCGAGGAGTCGTGACATAATAAAACCGCTGGGGAAAAGCACCTGATTTGGTTACAGGAATCGCATTGCGATAAAAGGTGTTGTGACGTATTAAACTTTTCGCTTTGTCAAGGAAGGGTTTGAATTGAGGTAATTCCTGGGACCCTTTTTTTAATATATCAAGTGCTTTTAATCCGCCTGGTTGAAACAGATTATTCATTGCTATGAAACGAGCGGTTTGAACCAGCATCCCAGGATAATTATGGTTAATCTTGCTGGTATGTGTCAGAGTTGCTCTTGCTCCCCAAATACCTGGAATAGAAAATATATTTTTTTGGGCTATTTGCTTCTGTGTACCAATATCAGGTGCGTTAATATTTGGCAGAAGATATGCCGGTTTTTGTTGGTTTAACAACCTCATTGCGAGAGTGCGAGTAGATTGAAATGTCAGTTTATGTTTTCCTGCAGCAATATGAGTGACAGATTGACTGATTCGTCCCAGAACTGATGGCGTTTCATCAATGGAAAACATTCTGTTGAGTTCGGGAAGGTTTTCAAATTCAAGGATTGTATCATTATTACTATCGCTGGTAACCGCAACCCTGTAATGGGCTCTGCGGCCAGTTTCATGTTTCATATATATCAGTCTATGTTCGAGAATAAGTGAGCCCGGACCGTTGAGTTCTATTGTTGTTTTTTTCAAAGCGGGTAGAACCCACATCTTCTGGCTGAAAGAAAGGTCATCGTTTACCGAAATTGTTTCAAGCGGCAGATCTACGATATTTCTAGCAGTGTTTAAAGGGGAAAAGTCTTCTCGATGGCTCATGTAAAGAGTAATTTCAATACTGCTTGAAAAATGGTCTGGTCGCTTGATGAAACAAAATGTCGGCTGGCTTGAGTCTGGAACTACAAATAAAGAAGATGAGAATTCGGAAGAGTATAATGGAGTGGCAACCTGCAGACCTGATCCGTTGGAAATTGAAGCCAGAATATCATTGCGTTGAATTTTTTTATCCAGGTTACTAATTTTGACGATTTGTTGCGGTTCCACCCTGAATCCAACAAATTCCGCCGGTTCCAGTTCAATCGTGTAGACACTCTTCTTGACATTAAAAGCAGGATTCTTTCCAAGCCAATTATAGGTTGAGCCAAACCAATCATTTCTAGGACCACTGAGGTTTATCCAGCGGGTTTTCCAGAATGCAGGCAATTCTGCTTTGTAATCATGATGATATTGTGATGAAACTTGCAGGCTTCCAATTCGAATTGGCACCGGCGGGCTGACATTGTGCTCTGCAGCCATTAAAACTGTACAGGAGACCCGGAAAAGAGTTACCAACACGCAAAGCGTAAATATTTTAATTAAGTATTTAAATTTAATCACGGTCTTGCAGGCATAACTGGAAAGAATTCAGTAAGATATCGTTTTTCAACAATTCCTCTCTCAGGGGGCGATTGAGCTCAAGATGAATAAAACCTCTTCGGCCAGATGATCGCATTATTTTACCGCTGATATTTTTTGTTCCCCCAAGCTCTCTCACCTCCTCAGGATAAATAAAAACATTTGGGCGTATATTTTTCTGGAAACAATGCTGGAGTTTTGAAATATATCCTGGAATAAATGAGGATCCTGCGCTCAATATCATGTCCGCACGTCTTCCTTGTTCAGTTTTTCTATTATTTTGTGAAAAGCCATGAAGTTGAATAATTCGACCGCCTGGGTAGGTCAGAGTAAATGCTTTTGTAAGGGCTGCAAAATATGAGTTGGATAATTTGGCCAGGTCATGATTTATGCGAACTGAATCTTTTGTATGGTAGCGAGGTACCGTATTCCAGGCATAGATTTGAAAGATACCTTCTTGGGCAAGATGCAGACCAATTCTACCAGTTCCTTCATCTTTAAAACGATGTGGAATCATCAGCAGAGATGCTTTGTTTAAATTTTCACTAAACAGAAAAAAACCACGTCCGGATTTATATTGTTTCATTTCGCGCAGGACCAGATACGGTTTCTCTTGAATCCAGATACGACTGATTGAAAAGTTCAGCGCTTTCCAGTCTTTTTTAAGTAAATTCAAAGACTTTTTTCGCAAAATTTCCCCGAAAAGATTTTCTGCAACTTGTATCTCATCGCTGGTGGGCAATTGAAAAGTACCACCTTTGGCTGATGTCAAGTATATACTTTTTAGACTGGCGGGCTGTTTTGCAAAACAGTCTATACCCTGCATCATAAACAAGGCAAAAAAAACGAATATTATTGATTTCATAGCATTCTTCAAGTTTCAGCTTGCCTCACGTAAAAATTTGCTCTGGTTGAATTTTCCAGGAAGGACTCTGTAGATGATGATAAAACCAGAAGTACTATTATTGATTGTTACAGGATAGGTGCCCGGCGGTAGATCATTTCCTAGAGGAAGATAAAGTTTTTCGCCCTTCTGGACACATTGACTGTCACTGTTTAGTACCTGTAAAAGAGGTTCTCCTCCTGGGCGGACAGAGTATTCACGAAAGGGTTTTGTAAAACTTTGATGAGGGGCAGAGTCTGTAGAGCCACGCAGCTTTATTGTCACGTTTGCCCTCCCAGTAGAATCGCAGGGGGAAAAATACATAAAACTAAGTGTTTCTTCTGCTGTCTTCTTGAGGTAGTTGAATGAAAGTCCTCTGGTGTCGAGTTTGTTTGCAAACCGTAGGATATACCCAGGTGAAGTCTCTGCAAGATTGGATAAATACAAATCACAGCCATCAGTTATCTCTGCGATTAAGGACGCATGACCACTCGGTACAGCTGGAAGCTGTATTATCGAATTTTTTCCTTTAAATGGCCTGTCAATATATACATGGTTGTTAATGTTCAACTTCAAGTGCCCTGTTTTTGAGGCACCACATTGAAATATGAGTTTTGGCCAAATAAACTGTTTGGGTTCTTGGGCAATAAAAGTTTTCTGAATGGTTTTCTCTGTGGTCAATTTCTGGAAAAGAGAGGCAGAGGATTCCGTCCGTTCCGGTGAAGTTTTATTTCTTGGAACAAGTATGTAGTTTCCGGCCCACTTATCATTTGGTCTAAAAGATTCCCACAAGAAATTTCCAGCAGCTATTTCCTGATTCCTCTCAGGAGGACGGTGCTGAATACGTATGAGAACAGACCTTTTTTGTTTCTGAAGAGCAAGATCATCAAGTGGAGGATATGAAAACCAAAAGGGCTGCTTATTTATATGGAATGAATGCTGATAATAATCTTCAGGCACATTAATACGCTGGACCAATCCGGGTGGATAATTTGCCAGTGAAACCAATTGGGGCAGCTTGCTTTCCAGAACTATTCGTTTCGCACCTGGAGGCAAGGTTAAATAAACGTGAGTAGGGTCACTTATGGTCTTATCTGCTATGATTCCGGTAGGTTGATCATAGAGTGATGGTGTTGAAATACTGTCTAAAGTATTCTGAGCTATGAGACTATCAGTGTCAGAATACAATTTATATTTGAGCTGATATATCTGATCAGTTTCAGTATTAACTGAGCGTACAGTGATTCTTGTTGGCACTGGTTGTTCATCGAGATGTTTTATTGCGTATTCTATGTTTTTTCCAGGTTCAAGCAAATACATCTTACTGAAAAGCGGTTCAGGAAAAATATCCTGGTCTGCATTTTCAGGATCAAGAATATTTACTTCCACAGAAAGATTTGACTTGAGTTCAACAATTCCTCCGCTAAAAAAATGATTTATTGAATTCGTTTCATTCTCTATTGGAATATCAAGGTGTAACTCATCGTGGATTGTAGGCCCAAACCATGACAGATGTATATATCCTGACAGTCGTTCCTTGGAAATCTTAGTAAATTTTAATTGATATGTTTTTCCTTCTTCAGGAATGGCAAAGGTAATCTTGTTATCTAGTGTGAGGATTTTTTGGTCTTCCAGCCGGTTTTCAGGCTGAATCATTTCAACTGTTTCCTTTAAAATATAGAGACGCCGGATATTGAAGTCCCTGTTTGGGATTCCTGAAGGTCCCATAGGCTGCCATTGTTGTTTGACGATATTTTCTATTTCTGTCTTATTTAAAAGATCATACGGATAGAGATTTCCTTTGGAGAGGTTTTTTTTCTGAGTGTTTGAAAGACGTTTCCATAATACCTGCTGCTTTTTTAGCGGGTTTTCAAGTCGTGAGTAGACCCGGCTGATAATTCCTTTCGAATATAAATCTTTTGACGCTTCTCTAAGGCGAATGACCACATTTTTTGTAAGGGGTGAAAATTCTTCCAGGTCGAGAAACATCATTCTCCCATCAGCAGGTATGACATTATTATCACTAAAAAATGATTTTAACTTTTGCTTGTTATCATCAATGCTCTTATGAAGACTCACCTTTGAAATAAAGTGATACCTACCATCTCGCAATACTTTGTTATTGGCAGCGTCAAGCAGTTTATAATCAATGGCATATTGGAAAACAGTGTCTTCTGTAGCATTCATCATCTCAGATGGCAAAATAGAGTTTGTAAGAATTTTGAGACGGTTTGATGAAACAGGTACCAGAAATTCTGTCCACTGGTCTCGTTGCAGAAGATAACTGAGGCTTATGATTGCATTTTGAGGAGCTAATCCACTGGCTCCTGGAATAAGTGTATCTTTGATTCTCAAAATGAGGCGCGGATTTTTATACGCATAGCCCCCCACAAAGAGACATAGAACGAGCAGCCACAAAAAAAGTCTTTTCATGGGACGCTCTTCAGTGACAGCCAGAGTGATCGTGAGTTGATGTAGCCCGAAATCTCATCACGGGTCAGCTCAGGATGCATTATATGTTGAGCCTGGATATTTAAGGGATAAAGATTTGCAACAAGTATGGGGGAGAAATCTTTGGTATGCGCAACTAGAAAAGCTTGTTTGGAATTGATATCAATTACACGATTAAACTTTATCTGTGGCCATTTTTTAATCAATCTGGCCAGGTCAACCATATTGCGTGAAAGAACATATTCTTCGATAGATTTCTTTAAATCTTCAAGTATGATATCGTTTGGAATATTACGTGGAATTGAAAGTTCAAAATGAAGATAACGATATAGTTCTTCTTCAATAGTTTTGATATCCATTGCTGAAAACTGCTGCTCAATAGGCTTGTTTTCTGTTTGTTGACGAAATGAAGCACGTGTATAGGGAGAAAGCCAGAGATTCATGAAATCCTTTTTCCTGGCTTGATTGGTATAGAGCGCTTGGGGGATGCCGGCTACCTGGTAGCCTGTTTCGTCAAGCTGACCCGAGGAAATTTTGACAGATAGTCCATATGATTTCTGAAGTTTATCCATAAGACCCTGTGCCAAGGGAGGGGCGTTTTTCATTTCAGTGATACCCGAATAAAATG
>CAMYOP010000037.1 GCA_947260045.1 uncultured Desulfobulbaceae bacterium | reverse complement strand
CTCTGAATATGATAAAATTTTACTAATCAACAAGGATGGCGCCTATAAAATAATCAACGTAATAGATAAAATATTTGCCGGCCATGATCTGATATGGGTGAATAAATTACGAGACAGCCAGGTATTTAATGTAATTTATCGTGATGGCAGCAAAGGTATGTCATATGTAAAACGTTTTAAAACCCCAAAATTCATTCTCGACAAAGAATATCGACTCTTCTCCAAACGAAAAAACTCTTTTATCCAATTTATACAGACAATAAGCAGACCAACTACAAGACCTCTTACCTGAGCAAGTCCCAGCTTAAAGAAATGTTCAAAAGATTTTTCCCCTATGATGGTAGCCAGAACAGTTTTATCCGTAGTATCAGGGGTGGCAAGAATCAGTTCGGTTATTACATTTCTCTTTCCACTGACAAGAAAAGTTAAAAAGGATCAGCTGGACTTGCTGGAGGAAAGGACAGAATTGTAAATATTTGCCAGACGCTCGATATGACGTTTTATGGAAAATTTTTCAGCATGTTTGATGCCTTCAACCGACATGGCCTCCATGCGGCTTCTGTCACCAAGCAGTTCACTGACCGCTGTAGACAATCCATCCACATCACCACGTTTTACAAGTAAGCCTGTTTTGTTGTGGATTACCGTATTGGGTATGCCGCCAGAGCGAAAGGCGACAACCGGTCTACCGGCAGCAATTGCTTCAAGAGCTACAAAGCCAAAGCCTTCATGCCACATCGAAGGGACGGTAACCAGGTCAACTGCGGCAAGGATTTCAGGAATGTCATCACGCTGGCCAAGAAACAGCACAGAATTTTCCAACTGCAAAGCCGCTACTTTCTCCTTACATTCGTCCATTGCAGGACCATCGCCAACAATGAGCAATTTTGCTTCAGGCTGGGATTTGCTTATGGCCTTCATGGCGGTAATCATTTCCAGCTGACCTTTATCCCTGTTGACTCTACCAACAAGGGCAATGGCAGGGGCATCAGGGCTGAGGTTTAACTCGCCTCTGAGTTCTTCCCTGGCAGTTTTGGAAACATTTTGTAAGGGGGAGAGGTCCATCCCGTAGTTAAGGACATTCACACGTTCTGGAGAAAAGCCATATTCGTTGATGGCATGTTCGCGGAGCTCATCGGTAATCAGTATTGCTGCAGAGATACGCTTGACCGCCCAGCGTTGGAGTGTCCGTAATGGCTGTTTCAGGGCGATGGCATCATGGATATGCAGGATGGAAGGGACACCCATGAAAAAAGAAAGAAAGCCTCCAATAATAAGCGATTTTTCGCTGTGGAGATGAAGCAGGCCAATTTTTTTCTTTCGAATTAATTGAAACACATCCCACAAAGCAAGTGGATCCCATTTTGAACGATTGAGGAAAATGGGAATAACTCCCTTTTTTTCCAAGCGGGCAGCAGCCGGGTGCCATGGCGAGAGAAAGCAAACGCTCAGTTCTGTAATTTCAGCAATAGCTGGAAAGTGATTCACGAAGTAGGTGGTGCCTCCGTGGATTTTGCCATCCGGGTGACCGAGGTGGTCTGCCAGGGCGAGTAACTTGGTCGGTGTACCATTCTGTTTAAGCGAATTATCATTCATAGGCTGGAAATGTAAAACCTGATCTTGGTATTGGAGGTTGTGTGAAAATGGCTCCCCATATCCGCCTGGGGTACAATTTGAGATCCTTTAGTGTATTTGGTCTCGTCACTGCTGCACGGATTGGTTAACAATTATATAATTTCTTAAAATGGGAAATCTAATCTTTTTGTATTATGTTTTCAATCCCATTTTATTTGTTGTATCCTACTTCTTTTCCGTTATTTAAATTGTTTGTTTATTTTATTATTGTCTCAAACAGGTAATACGTTAATTGGCATAAAGGTAGCACTTTAATTCTACCTGGTGACTACATACGTATGCCCAGCAGGTGTCAGAAAAGAGTGGCTTGCTCTTATCCCCTTAAAGCAACCACGGTCTGGCTGTTAAGGTTCTGGTAATAGGTTTTTTATATGATTGTAAATAGATACCGCGGAAATATGGGAAACCATATGTTTCGTTATTGTTTTGGTCAGATTTTGGCCGAAGAGTTGGGCTATTTTCACAAGGCTCCACCCATTGAAGGCTTCCCAAGTACTTTTGCTGCAAAAAAGGGGAAGCAGGTTATAACAAATGCTTATGGGGTTGGCGGTTATGTTGTTGATTTAGATCATCTTCTTGAAAAGGTGAAAGCAAAGCCTGGCATGATAAAATGTGACGGGCTCTTTGAGTATTATCCAATGCTGGCCCCTTATAAGGATAAAATCTTAAACGATTGGCTTCCAATCGAGCAGCCATATAGCCGTAATAATCTGGAAGGGTTGGAGTTTTCGAAAAGAATAAATGGTAAACTGGTTCCTGTGGAAATAGACTCCATCGGGCCAGATGATATTATGGTGAATTATCGTCTGGGTGATTTTCTGGACAAGCGAAATCAATGGCTGCTGGTAGATTATGATTATTTTAATATAATTTTAGCTAACACAAAGTTTTCCCGGGTTTTTATCACTTCCGATAATATCACTCACCCTATTTTAGAAAAATTTGACAAATACGATGCTATCTATCAGACAAGTCCTGATAAATTCAGCACTTTTAATCTGGTTCGCTTGTTTAATAAAATAGCTATTTCCCAGTCAACCTTTAGTTGGTGGGCAGCCTATATGTCGATGGCACAGGAGATTTATTTTCCCTGGACAATCAGGGGAACCTGGTCTGAGCAGAACAGGCACAAGCTTGGGCTGGATCTCCGGGTGGATGAGGATCGTTATATATATGTTGACCAGCAGGCAAAAAAAATAATCGGGCGCTATGGGCAAATGCCAGTCCAGTCTAAAGTGATCCTGCGTCAGGACAGCCTGTTGAAATCCTCTATTCAGCGCACCTATTTCTACTTCAATCGAAAAAAGGCTTTATTGCCTGGGTATTAATTTTTGGGCCAGAACTCTGTAAAAAGACGAATTGAAGAAAGATGGCGTCGCGAAAAGTATGGAGATGGCTAAGCTAAAATTTCGATATACCAGCAATAATGATTTTTTTAACACGAAGGCATACATACGGTATGTCGAGTGCTAAAAAATTTGCTACGACGCAGTAGATCGGACTTTTTGCGACGCCATCAAGAAAGCATTAGTCGGTCTTTTCAGAATAGTGATGATTAAATTCAGTAATTAAAATCTCAATATCACGTTGTTGTTTTTTTGTGAGTTCAAGAAATTGCATACCACATCGCCTTATTTTGTTTTTACCGTTATCTCGGGAGGCTAACAGTTTGTAAACGGGATGCTCTTTGTCAGTAAATTCATTGTCGGAGGTTGGTTCCATCTGGAGGTCATTTACGCTAATTGTGTCTCCGAAGATGATAAAACGCTCATCTTGTAATTGGGCCCACTCTTCTCCTTCATGGTGAAAAAATCCAAGCCCACCTTCACTTAAATCAACAATGAGGCCAGGCATAAATGAAGAATTGTGACAGAAAATGCCAAAGGATCCGGGTTCAACCTGGTAGCGCCTATGTTTTCTTTTTTCGTCAGTTGCTATAGTGGATGGTGCCATCTGAATTTTCCTGTAAGAATTTTTTCTTTATATAATAGGCTCAATATTAATAGGCGATTGATCTCTTTATAAAATTCAGTAATTAGTGTAATGGAACTAACTTGCTTGGATAATTCTCTTTATTATTATATATGGGGTCATTGAAAAAACCAAGAGGGAATACTCGTGATGCACAAAGACAAAAAATAGCCTAATTACCACCGATGCAAAAGAGTGGCATAAGGCAGATTATATTTTGTCTGAATTTTTTGAACTGTTCCAGGCGTCTCCTGGATTTACTGTACTCCTCTGTCTCTTAAAAAAGGGCATATAGTTTATCTGATCCTTTGATATGGTTCTCTAGCCAGTCTTTGAGAAAATCTATGAGGTCTATTGACAGACTTATCTGGCCTGCTTTGAATATTTTCTGGAAATCAAGAATATCTGCCACCAGTTTATCATGTTCCTCTTTATGCTTTTTATGTACTGGGTACCCGTACTCCTGGAATAACTTTTTTCGGTTTGAAAATGGCTTGCTGTATATTATACCAATTGCTCTAAAATTTTTCCAACCACGTCATTTCATGCCCTCTGCTTCATGGCGCGGTGTAGTTCATTTATCATACTGACAAGCTGTTTGTGCTGCTCATCTATTATTTGTATATTCAAGACAAGGTTCAGGATCTTGGAGAGAATGACATGCGCCTGTTCAAGACTGCTTCAGCTTGAATTGCTTCACCATGTTTTTCAGGACCTCGGCAATCTGGGCAAGGTCGGCTGAGCTGGACTCTACGGTCTTACCGCTTTTTGAAAGCTCACCTGTCCGTTGGCTCACTTTGCTGATATCCTGAGCTACTTCATTGGCCACATGTGAACTTTGTGCTACATTTTCATTCACCTCGCCAATACCTTGAGCAGCCTGGACAACATTATTAGTGATATCACTTGTGGTGACTGTTTGTTCCTCGACAGATATAGCAATGTCTGCCACAATCTTGTCTACCTGATTGATGACATAGGAAATTTGTTTGATCTCATTGACCGTTTCATCGGTAGAGCTCTGCATGGAATTAATACTTGTTCTAATTTCTCCCGTAGCTGCTGCAGTTTGCCTAGCCAACTCTTTAATTTCATTGGCTACAACAGCAAATCCCTTGCCAGCTTCCCCTGCTCTGGCCGCTTCTATGGTCGCATTCAGCGCCAGTAGGTTGGTCTGTTCGGAAATTTCTGTTATGGCCTGAGTTACTTTATTGATTTCTTTTGCAGCTTGACCAAGGGCATCAACCTTTTGGGAAGAGCTGGAGGCAAGATCGACGGCATCGCCAGTAATGGAGCGGGCTTCTTTGGTTTTTAAAGCAACTTTTCCTATTGATGTGGATATTTCTTTGGCTGCTGTTGCCACCAGGTTAACATTTGTGGATGCCTGCTCACTGGCTACGGCTACGCTGTTCATGTTTATGCTCATTTCTTCAGTGGAAGCAGCCACGCTTTCAGACGAGTTGGCAACAGTACTGACGCCTTCTGACATTTCGTGAGAGGTTACAGATAATTCTTTGGAGCTGGAGGACAGGCTTATAACCTCATTGTTTATTCCTCCAATAATATTGCTTATTTTCTTTGCCATTGCATTGAGTGAATGGGCAAGCTCACCGAGTTCATCCTCCTGGTTAAGTTCCAGACTGCCTGTCAGGTCTCCAACTGCAAGTTTGTTGGCAAAGCTAACTGCTTTACTCAGGGTGTTACTCAAAAGTCTACCGATAAATAAACTGAATAAAACTCCCATGAGCAGGGCGATGACGGAAAGGATTACTATTAATTTGCTTTTAAACTGAGAGGCACTAATGAGTTGTTGGTTTTCCTTTTCTCCAATTTTTTTGACCTCTGCCATAATTTTTCTTAAATCTTTTTTGATGAGAATCAGGGCAGGTAATATTTTTTCTTTAAACACCTGGAGGGAGTTTTGGTGAAAGAGGTTCCAGTCGTCTGGATACCGGGCGCGAAGATTGATAATTTCCTTTGCTGCGTCATGAAGATCAAAGTGTGGTGTCTCTAGATGTTTTATAGTTGCTTTTATCGCAGGGATGCGTATTTCTGCCGTTTTTCTTTCCTCCCCATAGAGCCAGACACCAAGTTTGCATGTATGGTCATCGGTCTTTACTTTTAGTTCTTTTATAGTGTCATCAAGCAAAAAGGTAACAACTTTTGCTCTCCAGTTCATGTGGTCAACTTCTTTTTGCAGCATCAGTTCTGTCAGACTGTTGTAATATACCGCCTGGTCAGCATCCTCTATTAACTGCTTAAATCCTGCCCAACTGTTCCAGCTGATAATTGCCAGCAGGGTCAGGATAAAGCCAAAGCTTAGCCAGAGTTTTTTGCTAATTGATAAGTTATTCCAAAACATAAGGTTTTCCGTTGCCTCTTCAGAATCATAACTACTACTGCTTGGCATAAATTCTAAACAGCAGAAATTTTTTTTAGTTTCTGTTCACACCTTATTATTTAATCACAAGCTTGGTACAAGAGCAAAAAAAGACAGGGGTAGTCTGCATTAATTAAGTAAAATTTTTTCCTGATGGACGAAATTCTGAGTGTTATAAAATGTTGACGTTGATTGGTATCGTCATGAAATAAAAGGAATAATTTATTTTTTTTTCAAAATATTGGTTTGCATGGAACAGAGAATAATGTATCATTTTGATGAGTATTCAATATTTTATCGATTTTTACAGACCCTTTTATATGAATAAACAGCAGAGCCAGGGTTTCATCGGGCAGCTTGTGGCCGAAATATTGTCAGGTGTACGCGATGGCTTGTCTAAATTTTCCGGCTTGAGCCGAATTGCTGTTATTTATCAACTCGACGCCGGTAGCGAGCTCTCTATTTGTGATCCTCAGGATTTATTGCGCGGCTATGAAACAAAAATTCGCGCAACTCTCTTTGACGAGGCGATGAAGCCGTTTAAATCGGCTCATAATCTTCAGAATCAACATTACAGCGAAATAGACCGGGATATCAACCAGGTTGAACTCGATGGCGTTATCTCTTATGGCGGGCAATCGGGACCAGTTTTCTATCAAATGTGGTTTTGTGATCACAATCCTGAAATTTTGTCAACAGGCCCCATCAAACGCTGGTTGGGGCATGCCGCCCTTCGCTTTTCTCATGATGTGGCCAATGGGGAAGAGCTCTATACTGGTATTTCCGGTTGGTTTTTACGTGAGTTTGCTACCCATGCTGTACTCGATCAGATCGTTCTGGAGCACAAACGAACCCTGGGTCTTGATTCCCAATTTGAGATATATTCCATTCTCAGTGCAATTCTTGGCATTGCCAATATAAGAGAAGAGTCAAAATCTCCCCATGGCAAACTCGTTTTTATAGATCCAGCACTTATCGACTCACTTGATTTTATGGTTCGTTTCGACAAGCTAGAGCTTCCTCTGTTAGATAACTACAAACATGTTCGTAAGTTATTGCAGGCAGTGCATAAGCTGCCCAATAAACTGGTGTCAGATGGCAGTAATATTATTGGTATTGCCCGTGGTCGTATTCCTCAGTTTCATCTTACTGCTGATTTTCGAGGTTTATTTGGTTTTTTAAAGGTCAATGGACAACGGATTTGCAGTTTTGCCGATGGTGCCTATGTTGCAAAAACCCAGCAGGCAAAACTCTTTGAAATAGAAGAAATACTTTATGATTTTGATCTTGACAGTTCAGTGCGTGCAAGCCTTTTCCATATTGCCGCTTCTATTGTTCATTATGCTCAAAAAGAAAATTTTGGTTGTTCGATAGTCCTGGATCTCAGCGATCCCTTGACAGAAATTGCAGGGCAAAACCTGGAGGCATCACTTGACCTGGAGCGTTCCAACCTGCTTGAGCTTGCCTTTGATCTGGCACGGGTGGATGGATCCCTGCAAGTTTGCCGGGATCGTCATCTACATCGTTTTGGCTGTCTCCTGGACGGTCCATCAATAAAAACAGAAGATTTATCCCGAGGCGCTCGCTATAACTCGGCTCTTCGCTTTACAGCACGTAATTTACAAACAATAATTATTGTGGTTTCTTCAGATCGTCCAGTTTCAGTAATTTGCAATGGTCTTGAATATAGTAGTTCATACGCACATTTTTCCGGGAGGAATAAAAAATTGAAACCTCTCCCCCTTGTTCAGTGGCTGGAGGGGTGATTTTTTTAGCAAGATTATTTGCCTTGAAGATTAAAAACAAGAAAAGGGAAATCGGCCAGGGGCCAGTGAGCCTCCCTGGCCGATTTTTATTTCGGATTTTTAGAAAACGCTTAGGGCGTTCTGGTATATGGCTTTTTGTCTCCGTGGCACATGTTACAGGTTTTGTTCTTTGCAACTGAGCCGGGGCCTCCTCCATAAAAAATCAACACACCACCTGTACTTTGCATAGTATCCATCAGTTCAGCATCTGGATGGCCTTCCGCGTCATAATACTTGAAATTCAGCATGGGCACTTTATCAGAGGTGCCTGGGGTGGAGGCCAATTCACCATGTCTGACCATAGCGGGACTTGGAGAACCGTGAACGTTATGGCATGCCATACAGCTTATGGGTGAATCCGGAGTTCCATCCCAGTCAGAGTCCCAGGTCGCACTGTTGCCGCATCTTCCTCTATTCTGCAAATGGACAAGGTGGGCATTAACAGTATTTCCATTTTCATCGGGGCTTGCATCGTTTCTAAAGTAAGTTTGTAAAGGTATCTTCTGATAATCACCCTGGCCATAGGCATCCCCTAAAAGGTTCTGCTTGTCATGACAGGTAAAACACAGGGCAAAATCATTGTCGGTCTTTGGATGATCGCCACTGTTACAGGCAACCCTGGGAACTTCAAGTGCTGGCACAGACTCATTTTCTACCACCACATCTGCGAGTCTGTAACCATCGGTATAATTATTCTCAGCGGCAGAGTATGTTCTTGCAATACTATCAAGGTGGATGCTCTTGGTATCATGGCAATAATCACAGGCAACTTTATGGCCGCTTACCATGTAGCCGTAAGAGAGATCAGCCTTATATTCAAATTCGCGTAATCCTTTTTCTGGAAGCGCTGATCTTGAAACTCTGACCAGTTTGACATAACGAATTGGGGAGAAATCATCTAATCTGGTATCAAACCAGCCTTGTCCGGTAATATTCCAGTAAGGTTTTGCCCCTGCTATCCTTTGCCCATAAATAATCCGTTTCCAGTTAGCCTGATCAGTGCTTCCGTATACCTCAAACAAGCTTTTTGCAGGCTCGCTATTAAAAATTCTGATATGAGTAATGTCCTGGACAGAACCAAGATCAAAAATCAAATCCTGGGTTTCTCCCCCTTCGTTACCGGTAGAGGAGTCGCCATCTAGAAGAGCTCCTGCGCTTGTAAAACCGGTATCGACATATGTTTCAGGATTTTTCCAAGTTCCTTCAACGATTGTTTTACCGGCAATATTTGGAGCCTGGACTCCATGAATTTCAGCAAAGCCATCACCATGGCAGCCAAGACACCAATTTTCTTTTCCCGGCTTCAGTAAGCCGTCTGCATCATAAATATCTGAAACCCATTCGTTCGGGTTTACTTCAGTTCCCTTGTTAAATTTGGCTCCGATTTCCGGGTCAGTGACTCCATCATACTCACCATCTGCTCCATGACATGCATTATACACAGTTCATAATCAACTTGACCGCCATGTGGAGTGCCTGTATGGCATAAGAAACAAGTGTTTGGCTAGGTCCAGTGATCCTCAATTTTTGGTCACTGATCTTCTACGATGTGTACTCTGTGAAGAACCTGTCCCGCAGAAAATGCTGGTTGTGATAAGCCACGCAAGCCAAAGGATAAGACAGAAGCAGCTACTAACTTTTTCATTTTTGATTCCCCCTTGTTACTGCTCTTTATCAGAAAAATTATTGAAACCTTTAAACGAGTTAAATGTATGAGTGCCAAGCATCGGAATAGAAATTTGATGCTCTTGATTATTTGTGATTACAGTTGTTTTCCATTTTCCCAGAGCAACTTGCATGAAATGCTCAGGATTACCTGGAAAGTCAGAGGTTATGAACAGGGCAAAGAAAAAGCGTAAATTTCACGAATATTCTTTGGGTGAAGCTATTTGGATCAAAACGGGAGAAAATACAGATGGCTGGGATATTATAGAATGTCGAGCCGCTGGGTATAACATCCCTTATCAAGATTGAGAATGGATAGGATACTATGATTTAATCATGTATCGAATCATTTTGATCATTTGATCGATCACTTTCTTCGTTGAAAGTAAATTCATTGCAACTGTGACAGAATTCATCTATCAGCTTTTTACGGTCCTTTGGCTCCATTCGGAAATAAATAGGACTCATCATTAAAATGCGTATTGCATCCTGCGGCGACATGTATTGAACCTACCCCCTAGGCTAAGGACATACCGATTTGCTGCGTTTGTAAATTTCTGAGCAAAAAATCTACTATATTGCAAAATATATGTTTTCGACACTACTCCAGCACTTAAAGAGTATTTTTTACCTTAATATTTGCATTTAGCCAAGAGATAATTTCGAAAAGTCGAACAAGACGCTTTGTGATTCCGGAAAGGGGGAAGCGTTGTCTTTTAAAACTATAGCCCTCTGGATAGCCAGGTGTATTGGAATATTTCTGAATATATGTACAAAGTCTCAATTATTGAAAACATAAGACAAGGCGTCAAGGGGCAGCTGGGCGGGAACATGGCGGTTCACGCGCACACCTTTCCGGGGGGCATAGAAAGTTGAAATCTCTACCCCTTGTTCAGTGGCTGGAGCGATGAGTTTTCTTATTCTAAACTTTGCACGGTAATGCCTTTTACTGTAGGTACTCTGGAGGCCTGATAGAGTATTTTTTAATCTTATAACCTATCTGACGTTGAGTTAGGCCCAGTTCACGGGCAGCTCTGGCACGTACCCAGCCGTGGCGTAAAAGGGCGGCCTCGATCTCCCGTCGCTCAATTTCTTCAAGAGGCTTGCCGGACCTGTTTCTTCTTGGAGCAATTGTATGTATGGCAGCCATTGATTGCGGCTTCGGTTCAGGAGGGGGCAAGGGGTCTTTTTCTCTTGATGCTGCCATGTATGAAGGCATTTCCTCCAAGCTTATAACTGTGCCTTCTGCCATGATGACCAGTCTTTCCACTAGATTTTGCAGTTCCCTGACATTACCAGGCCAGTGATACTGGAGGAGGAAATGAATTGCCTCACGGGAGAAGGTGGTTTTTTTCCCGTGGGTTTTTACGCTTTCACGCAAAAAATGATCCAGCAGCAAGGGGACATCTTCTATGCGGTTTCGCAGAGAGGGTAGGTTGATTGGCACCACATTCAGGCGGTAAAAGAGGTCCTCTCTGAAGGATTTTTCTTCAACAGCTTTCACCAGGCTTCTGTTTGTTGCCGCAATAATCCTTACATCAACGTTTATTGTATGCGTGCCGCCAAGTCGTTCGAAACTCTGCTCCTGCAACACCCGTAATAATTTTGCCTGAAGATGAAGGGGCAGCTCGCCAATTTCATCAAGAAAAAGGGTACCGCTGCTGGCAAGTTCAAAACGTCCTTTCTTGGTTGCATGCGCACCTGTAAATGC
Source organism: uncultured Desulfobulbaceae bacterium (assembly GCA_947260045.1). Taxonomy (GTDB): domain Bacteria; phylum Desulfobacterota; class Desulfobulbia; order Desulfobulbales; family Desulfobulbaceae; genus CAMYOP01. The sequence continues at coordinate 2,742 of CAMYOP010000037.1, read as the reverse complement.
ACCTTTCTCGTGCCCCAGTAATTCGCTTTCAAGGAGTGTTTCAGGGATTGCTGCACAGTTTACCTTGATAAAGGGTTTGTCCTGACGTGGACTTGCAACATGGATCGCTCGTGCTACAAGTTCCTTGCCTGTTCCTGAATCACCCAGGATCAGTGTTGTTGCCCTGCTTGGCGCAACTTTTTCTATGTCCCTGAACACTTCCTGCATTGCTTTGCACTGACCGATAATATTTCGATGACTGTACTTGTTGCGCAGCTCCTGCTTGAGTGAAATATTTTCTTCAATAAGGTGCTTCTCTTTCTTGACGATTGCCTGGTGCAGGTTAAGAAACTGGGCAATCAAGACGGCTACAACAGTCAAAAAGCGGATGTCCTCTTCAAAAGAGATTTCAGGGCCGAATAGTCTGTCTGCTGTGAGAACTCCGACAGGTTTCTCCATAAGGGTTACTGGTACACCAATAAAAGATATTTCCTGCTTGCTCAGATTTTTTCGGGCACCTGTCCTGTTGAGAAAGAGGGGGTCTTTGTGAATGTCAGGGACGACAAAAGGCTGACAGCTGCTGAATATTTTGCCGATGACACCCTCGTCCAGGCCATAGACACCTTTTTGCGCTTCTTTAGAGGTCAGTCCGTAGGATGTGCGAATGGCAAGGCTTGTTCCTGTCATGTTTGGCAGGACCAGTGTTGCGCGTTCCATGCGTAATGTTTCGTGGAGAACCCGCAGGATCTCAGCCAGGGCTTTGTCCAGGTCAAGAGCTGAGCCAATGAGTTGGGCGATCTGGTAGAGGGCCTGGACCTCAAGGTGTTCTGTGGTGATAGTATTCAGGGGTTTCATGTGTGTTCCTCAAAAATATAGTTCAACCTTTGGTTAAGCAAAAAGCGTTCCATCGCTGTGTGAACTCTGAAAATAGCTGATAATATTAGAGTTAACGTGTAAACGCTTCTTAAGCAGCCCTGCTTTTACCAGCTGATTATAACATAATTGTAATGAATATAAATATAGAGATACAATTATGTGCTGTGCAGTATTGTTTTCTTTTAGAGGTGACAAAAATGTCACGATCTTTTCGCAATTGTTCAGATCAGCACCTTTCTTTTTCAGCTGGCTTGTATAGGAAAATCCCTTCCAATGGATAGGTTTTGTTTTTTATAATCCATAAATTCAGCATGTTGCGATGTTTGTACGATTTGTAAAATTTCTTTGGCACGGGAGTTGTAAAAGGAGATGCCAAACCTCATCAAATAAACCGAATCAAAAACATACATCACAGGAGGATGACACAATGAGGAAAGTGGCAATTTATGGAAAAGGCGGAATCGGTAAATCTACAACAACTCAGAACACAGTAGCAGGGCTCGTAGAGGTTGGTAGAAAAGTCATGGTTGTCGGCTGTGACCCTAAGGCTGACTCCACTCGTTTATTACTTGGTGGTCTGGCTCAGAAATCAGTACTCGATACTCTCCGTGAGGAAGGCGAAGACGTAGAACTCGATGATATCCGCAAAGAAGGGTATGGCGGAACCTGGTGTGTTGAGTCTGGTGGACCAGAACCGGGAGTTGGTTGTGCAGGCCGGGGTATCATTACCTCTATTAACATGCTCGAATCGCTTGGTGCGTATGAAGAAAGTGAAGAGCTTGATTATGCTTTTTACGATGTTCTTGGCGACGTTGTCTGCGGCGGTTTTGCAATGCCTATACGAGATGGAAAGGCTGAAGAAATCTATATCGTTGTTTCTGGTGAAATGATGGCCATGTATGCAGCCAACAACATCAGCAAGGGTATCATGAAATTCGCTCAGACTGGCAGTGTCCGTCTTGGTGGGCTGATCTGTAACTCCAGAGCGGTTGATAATGAAAAGGAAATGATCGAGGAATTCGCTAAGAAACTTGGCACCCAGATGATCTATTTTGTCCCTAGGCATAACGATGTCCAGAGGGCTGAGATCAATCGTAAAACTGTCATTGAATGGAAGCCGGAAGTTTCTCAGGCAGATGCGTACAGGGGCCTGGCAAAGGCAATCGACGAAAATGAAACATTTGTTATCCCGACTCCCCTTGAAATCGAGGAACTGGAAGCCTTATTAATGGCCTATGGTCTCATGGAAGCAGCATAAATCAAATCCAGGGTCATTCAACCACTCTGAAGAATTAACAGTAACGCATAATGGAGATAAATTATGATGATCATGATCAGATCAATTATTCGGCCTGAAAAAGCAGATGCAGTTCTCGCTGCACTGATGGATGCAGGGTTCCCTGCGGTCACCAAATATTCAGTGGCTGGCCGTGGTAAACAGCGTGGTATCAAAATCGGCGATATTACATACGATGAACTTCCAAAAGTCATGCTCATGAGTGTCGTCAATGCAGCAGACAAAGACTTTGTTATCAAGACTATTATGGAAACGGCGCGTTCAACAGGAAAAGGCGCCTTTGGTGACGGTAAAATATTTATCAGTGATATTGAAGAATCCTACACCATCAGTTCCGGTGTGTTGGACACTTCAGCCGCATCTGAGGGGGTACCGGCATGAAAGAAGTCATCGCAGTCGTGCGCATTAACATGATGAATCAGACCAAACAGGCCTTGACCGACTGTGGAGCAGATGCCTTTTTTGTTCATGAAGCCCACGGGCGCGGAAAAGGATTTGCCAATCCGGAAGTGCTTGAAGGTGTTGAAAAAGGCTATGAAGAAGCAGCATCTCTCCTTGGTGAAAAGGGAAAACTGTATCCAAAACGAATG